>JAFYWO010000134.1 GCA_017557925.1 Alphaproteobacteria bacterium
ACCTTTATCCAAATCATAATACATTTCCCCAAAAAACAGTTTTGAAGATTGTTCTTTTATCTTTATAGTCCTCTTTAGAATATTATTAATTCGCAAAACTAATTCTTTAGGTTCAAAAGGTTTAGCAACATAATCATCTGCACCAATTTCAAGACCGTTTATACGGTCTGCAGCATCACCCATTGCCGTTAAAAGTATTACAGGAGTATGATTATCTTCTTTTCTGAGTTTAGCCAGAAATTCTGTTCCGCTCATATTAGGCATCATAACATCAACAACCATAATATCTACTTTATAAAAACCTAAAAGGCTTTCTGCAGATGCAGCATCTTTAGCTGCACTTACAGCAAAGCCTTGTTCTCTTAAATATCTCTGCAAAAGACTACGCAAACGAGTATCATCATCTACTATCAGTATATGTTTTTCTACCTTTTGCATTTTTGTGCTCTACTTTTTTTTAGATGTAGTTTTTTTAGTTTTTGTATTTTGTTTTTTTATTGTCTTTGGTTTTGAAGTTTTATTTTCAACTTTTTTGACTTCTTTTTTAGGATTTTCACTCTCTTTGTTTTCCGCCTTAATATATTCCATACTTTTTTGAAAATACTGATATCCGGTAATAAAAGTCAATACACCGGCTACCCAAAGCAATATTTCACCTAACTGTCCAAAAACAAACCATCCGTCAAAGAAAATCATACCAAGAGACACCATCTGAAAACCTGTTTTCCATTTTGCAAGACGTGTTACCGGCAAACCTACATTTACTTCACGCAAAAATTCACGAAGACCGGAAACCAACAACTCACGACATAAAATAACAAAAACAGGAATAATGCTTACAGGCGCTAAAACATCTTTTTTTGCCACAAAAACAATAAGAGCTGTTGCTACTAATAATTTATCCGCAATCGGATCTAACAAACGACCAAATGCAGAAACTATACCACGAGCTCTCGCTATTTTACCATCATAGTAGTCTGTAATAGATGCAATAACAAACAAGACTCCGGCAAAATAGGTATAAATTTTACAATCTATGTATACTGACAAAAATATTAACGGAATTACTACAATTCTTGAAATTGTAAGCATATTTGGTAAATTATACACGACACTTTCCTTTCAAATAATATAAGTTCTCTTTGTTTATGATAATCTTTTTTTTTATTTATGGAAGTATTTATATATGTTTTCAGCCGTTTTTTTACTTATTCCCGACACTTTTATAATATCATCTATTGTTGCATCTTTTAAAGCAGAAACAGAACCAAAGTGATTTAAAATATCTTTTTTTCGCTTTGTTCCTATACCTTCTATATCATCAAGACTTGATTTTGTTATTGATTTTGCTCTTTTCTTTCTATGTGTTCCTATGGCAAAACGATGAGCTTCATCTCGTAATTTTTGCAAATAAAAAGCTATAGATGACCGATAAGGGAGCGAAAAACTTTCTTTATTTTGTTGATGATAAAACTCTCTTCCGGCATTTCTATCAACCCCCTTTGATATAGCTATGATACTAATTCCATCTAAATTATACTCTTTTAAACAATCATAAACTGCCGTTAGCTGCCCTATTCCGCCATCCAATAAAATTACATCGGGACGATTATCCTCACTCATTCTTTCGAATCGACGACCTAAAACCTCTTTCATCATTGCAAAGTCGTCATTTGTTATATTTTTATTTTTTATATTAAATGTCCTATAGGATTTTTTATCAAATCCGGAAGGAGTTGCAACAATCATAGCACCTATTGCATACGAACCCTGATTGTGAGAATTATCATAAACTTCTATTCTTTCGGGAAACTTCGGTAAATCAAAATACCTCATCATTTCTTTTAAGTTTTCTTCAATACTTTTATTTTCAGCTATTTTACGTTCCAATGCTTCTTTTGCATTATTTATAGCATTTTCCATTACTTTATTTTTATTACCTTTTTTTATTACAGAAATTTTTGCTCCTATTGCTTTTTCCATAAATTCTATATTTTCAATATCATCTTTTATAAATATTTCTTTTGGAGGCAGATTATCAAAATAAAAAGAACTTAAAAAGGCTTCTGTTATTTCTTGTTTGCTTAATTCTTCCTTTTGATGAAAGAAAAATGGCAAATTCCCACAATTTTCTCCATTTCTTATGAAAAACACTTCTATACAATAGTAATTATCTTTTATAGCCAAAGCTACGACATCTACAGATTTTAACCCTACATATTCTAAAGCCGAATGTGTTTGTATTGATGTAAGTGCTTTTATTTTTTCTCTTAATACTATAGCTTTTTCAAAGTTTTCTTGATTGCTTGCCTCTAGCATTTTTTGAGATAAGTCCTCTTGTATTTGACTTGTTTTCCCTTCTAAAAACAAAATAACTTCATTTACAATACTTCTGTATTCTTCTTTGTTTACTTTATTAACGCAAGGTGCAGAACACCTCTTTATCTGATACAAAAGACAAGGTCTTTGCCTGGTTATAAATACATTATCTCTACAACTTCTTAACATAAATATTTTTTGTATAGTATCCATAACTTCTTTTACATCTTGAACACTGGCATACGGACCAAAATATTTCGTATTTTTATCTTTTACACCTCTATACTTACACAAACGAGGATAATCATCTTTAACATTTATTGCCAAATAAGGATAAGATTTATCGTCTTTTAACAATATATTGTATTTAGGATTATATTTTTTGATAAGTTCATTTTCTACAATTAACGCCCTGTTTTCGTTTTCTACAATTACAAACTCCATTCTTGATATTTCAGAAACCATCTTTTGTAATCGCAATGTTAATTTTTCTATATGTGTGTATGATATTATTCTTTTTTTTATATTTTTAGCTTTGCCGACATACAATACTTCTTCTTGTTTGTTTATCATACGATACACTCCGGGCAAATCCGGAGCTATCTTTATGTTTTGACGTAAAACCTCTAAACCTCTTTTTACATCATACATTATCAATCCTCATATTCCCAACGTTTTCCATTATACCTACATTTATGTTTTTGATATTTTGGCTTCAAGATATACAAGTTACCGTGCGCAGCATTATCATAGTATGTTTTTAATATATCTCTGTCAACAAAATGTACCGGAACCATTCTTCCTCTGTCTTCTTCATAAGTATCCCAATAAACGCCCCCAAAAATAATCTTAGGCATATATTGCAATATTAACTCATTTAAATTGCTTTTAGGCGCTATCCCCAGCTTTTCTCCCAACACATCTATTTGTCCTAAAAGAATAGAATAAAACCCCGGATTTTTAGATTTTATGTTATAAACAGAATAATATCCGTTTATAACATAATCACAGTGGTTTGTATTTTTAAAAGCAAATTCATAATTTGCCTTAAAATCTTTTCTGGCATATTCGGGAATATATGTTTTTATATAGTTATAATAAATTGCAAAAAAGATACAAAGCAAACTCATGCAAAATAATATTTTTTTATAACTTATAACCCTATCCAAATAAATAACCGCAATCATTATACTTAACATCAACAACAAAACATTATAATGCAAAAAAGCAGAAAAATAAAAAGCTCTTAAACAAATTTCCTCTAAAAACAATAAACTTAAAATTTTTTCAGAAAAGTTTCCCTTAAATAAAAAAAACAAAGCCCCCAACAAACCTAATGGAACAAAAATATAAAACTCATAATACATAAGAGGAGGCATAGATATTCTTTGATTTTCAAAGATTGTCGGAACATATGAGTTAAAATAATAATTAGATTTTAAGTATATAATCAGAGCATCATTAACATATAAATATGTAAAAAAAAGCAGCAACAACATACAAGGCAATACTATTCCAAAGGCAAAATCTTGCTTTTTTATTTTTTTTATAAAAACTTCATAAAGCAAAATACCCCCTATCAATGCCAAATTTAACAATATTTTTTGGGAACACATAAAACTTAAAAAAAAGCACAAAAAACTTATAACAATATCCTTTAAGTTTGCTTTTTTATTATATTCAAACCAATAAAATATACCTATAAAGAAAAACAAATACATAAAAGTATCCGGACGATAATCCATAGAACATAGTATTGAAAAAGAAGATAATGTTATTAAAGAAAAAATTAAAACTGTGTTCTTCTTTAATCCGTTCTGAAGTAATATTTTAGCTTCAAACAAAATTACCAAAAGAAAAGCCACTACGCTTATTACATTGAATATAAAAAAAATCTTCACATCATTTATAAAAAATGCAACTATCGGAGAAAACATATACCAAATAAGAGGATTATGGTGTTGGAAAAAATCTCTATATGGAATATTTTTTTGCCATATCAACCAAGATGTATGAATGTGTTCAATATTATCACCATTAGATTTTATTAAAAATCCGTATGTATAAACAATAAAAATCCCTGTAAAGAGTAATAAAAAAAACAAAAATAACTCTATTTTTTTAGTTTGCATATATCCACTCCCTTTTATTTTCGTTATATACGCAATTTTTTGACCTATATTCCGGTTTCAAAATATAAAAATCAAGAAATGGTGTAGGTAAATAATATTCATCAATAACTTTTGATGCTACTTTTTGTATAAAAACAGACATTCCTCTGTGCCTATAATAACTGTTATAATAGCTCCCCCCAAATATCAGTTTGGGTAAATATTGACGAACAATTTTAGTAACATTCGGCATCGGAGCAATACCTATTTTATCTCCAACCACATCAATATGCCCCAAAAGAGCCCAATAATAATGCGGATCTTTGCTTATAACCGAATGCACTCCCAAAAAACCACCTAACACATAATCACACGGTGTTACATTAGCGTTAATATAATTAACAAAATCTCTGTTTGTTCCTCTTATTCCAAGATATTTATTCTCACAAATAGAAGAGTAGTATGTTGCTACCAATAAAAAGATTACAGCTATTTCTTTTTTATAATTTAAAAGTTTATCTATTATAACACTGTTTAAAAACACTGTGTAAACCATCAAAGGAAGCATATAATACGGAGATATTGAAAAATAAAAATATCTTTGCACAAATTCTGTTACAAACATTATTGATACAATTTTTATATATATATTACCTCTTAAGAAAAAAGCACATATACTAATAAAAGCCAAAGCAAATGCAGGCTCTAACATATGCCTGTCAACAACACCTGTTCTTATATCTCCATAGTATTTTTGCATTTCAATATTAAATAAATAATTTGATTTCCAATATATGCCTAAAGCATCTTCCGTATGCAAATATGTTAAAAACAAAGCTAACAACAAAACAGGAAGCAAAAGCGCATATAATATATCACTTAAAGGCGTTTTTTTCTTATAAAACACAAACAAGCTTATTAAACCCAAAAATCCAAAAACAATTAAAATTTTTTGGGTAAACATAAAGGACAGAAAAAAACTCAAAAACGAAACAATCAAACATCCTGTTTTTGGCGTTTGCCAATATAAAAACAAGTAATACAAACCTATAACATAGGTTAAAGCCATAAATGTATCTGGATTAAAATTAAAGCAAAAAATATAAAAATAAGCAGGACATAAAACCAATAAACTTAATACTGAAGCTATTGATGATGCAAAAAATGTTGAACTTATTTTATAAACAAACCAAAAAGTAACAATACCTGCAAATATTCCAATAAAATGTGCAATATCGAGCAATAAAACCAGCGATTTAACAAAACCAATAAAAGGCGCAAAAATATACCAAAGCAGAGGATTATGATGTTGAAAAAAATCTTTATAAGGAACTTTCCCCTGACTAACCAACCAAGTAGAATGGATATGCTCAACATTATCTCCGTTTCCGGTTTCAGTCTCAAAAACGGTCCACATCATAAAATACAAAGCATACACAACCAAAGAGGCGCTGACTATTTTTAGCATATACTGAAAAATTCTATCATATTTTAACTTATTCATTTTTCATTTACCCCTATACTGTATATCATCTGTCTTATCATTCTTTAGTTAATAACCTTTATATTTTTTTATCTTTTGAATTACAATATTTAAAAATAAAACATTCCTTACATTGTGGATTTTGTGCTTTACAAATATACCTACCGAATAACACAAACCAGTGATTTGCATTTTTAATATATTGTGAAGGAATAACACACATTAAATCTTGCTCTATTTTTTCCGGACTGGAAGATTTACTCATATCAAGTCTTTTAGCTATTCTTGCAACGTGAGTATCCACCGCTAATGTATTTTTTGAAAACCATACGTTTAAGACAACATTAGCAGTCTTTCTCCCTACCCCAGCCAACTTAACAAGTTCTTCCATTGTTGAAGGAACAGAACCTTTATGTTTTTCAACCAAATCCTTACTCATCAAAATAATATTTTTAGCTTTGTTATTAAAAAGCCCTATAGATTTTATGTATTCTTTTAATTTTTCTTCACCTAAATCTAACATTTTTTGCGGAGTATCTGCTATACCAAACAGCTCTTTGGTAGCTTTATTAACCCCTTTATCTGTTGCTTGAGCAGATAAAATAACAGCAACAAGTAAAGTATATGCGTTAGTAAAATTTAATTCACATTGAGGATTAGGATTTTTTTGAAAAAAAATCTCCATAATATCTTCTATTTCTTTCTTACTACGCATATATTTTCTCGCTTTTTAAGCTTTTACACCTCCAGCACCTGCAGCTTTTGGGGCATTAGCATCAAGTGGCCAACGAGGTCTTGGTTTAAAATCTAATGTATCGGTGTATCCTTTTCTAAAACGCTCCAAACCGGCCCAAGCAACCATAACTCCGTTATCCGTGCAAAAACGAATCGGTGGTGCAGCAAAAATCATATTATTTTGTTCTGCTAATTTTTTTAATTCACCACGAAGATAAGTGTTTGAAGCAACCCCACCTGAAACAACCAAATGCTTACCGTCAGGATATTTATTTTTGAAATAAGCTATTGCCTTTTTTACCTTCCTACATAAACAATCTGTTGCAGTATATTGAAAACAAGCACAGATATCCGCCACATCTTGTGTAGGAATATCAGCGTGAGCAACATTTCCATCTAAAGAATATGTCTCTATAATTTTTCTAACAGCCGTCTTTAAGCCGGAAAAAGACAAATTACAATCTCCTGAACCTATCAGAGGTCTTGGAAGAGTAAATCTGTTAACATCACCAGTTGCAGCCATTTTTTCAATAGCAGGACCTCCGGGATAACCAAGCCCCAACATTTTTGCCACTTTATCAAAAGCCTCACCTACGGCATCATCAATAGTTGTACCCAAACGCTCATAGTTATTAACATCTTTAACAACCAAAATTTGGCAATGCCCTCCGGATACCAATAATAACAAATAAGGAAATTCCACATCATTACTTATTCTTGCAGCCAAAGCGTGTGCTTCCAAATGATTTACCGCAACAAACGGTTTATTTAATGCTACAGACAAAGCTTTTGCCGTCATAACACCCACAACAACACCTCCGATTAACCCAGGACCTGCAGATGCGGCGATAGCATCAACATCTCTCGGAGTTAAATTTGTTTTAGCAAAACACTCTTCCAAAATACTATCTATATGCTCCAAATGTGAACGAG
This sequence comes from Alphaproteobacteria bacterium, assembly GCA_017557925.1. GTDB lineage: Bacteria > Pseudomonadota > Alphaproteobacteria > RF32 > CAG-239 > CAG-267. The sequence goes on from JAFYWO010000134.1 coordinate 7,582, forward strand.
CAGCAATTTCGGGAACTACTCCGCCAAATGCTATATGTTCTTCTTGTGATAATAATGCCTCACCCAAAATTTCTCTCTTATCATTAACAAGAGCAACAGCGGTTTCATCACAACTACTTTCTATTCCTAAAACAATCATTATTCTTTTCCGACATATAATATATTGAAGTTTATTTTTTTATTTTATAGACTATATTTTATAGAATGCAAACAACTATTGTAGGGAGAACGCTAAAATGTCTAAGAAATCAACCAATTTAGAGAAAAACACCCTTTCGCTCAAAACTAACAAATGGGTAAATTACATCTTAATTGCGTTAATTTTAGAGGGTATTGCTATTGGAAGTGCATATCTAATCAGCGAATCGAAAACAAAAATCCAAACAGAACAATTAGACTACTTGTCAGAGTTATTAAATGAACAGAATAACCGTGTAAAACTTTTAGAACAACTCCCTTCCAGTGTATCTATTCTTTCTTCCAGTATTGCACAAAACAACGGCAACATAAAACTGTTAGAAGAAAATTTTAATATTTTGAAAAATGAAGTAGGCAACAAAAAAGTAGAGATTATTTCCCAAAAAATAGAAAATTTATCTCAAAGAGTAGAAAGTGTGGAAGAAAATAAAAGCACCGAATCGTTGATTTTAAGTATAGCCCTTCTTATTAAAGAAAATGCAATCTATGGAAGAGGATATCTTTTTGAAGCAAACATTTTAGAAGAAATGGCAAAAAATCAAGCTAGTCTATATGAAAGTATTGCCACAATCAAACAACTAAATGACAAACCAATTTTAACAGATGACATTCTTTATCGTAACTTTTTAGCTTTTGCTCCTGATTTTAATTTTGATAAAAAAGAAGAAGTTAAAAAAGAAATTTCCCCGAACGAAAGTAAAGTTTCTAAAAGTATTAAATTGATAAAAGAAACTGTTGCCGGCATAAATTTTGATAAAGTTGTGATTATGAAAAAAGATAGCAAAACGGACGAACAAAAACAATTACTCGGCAAATTGGAAAATTTGGTAAAATTATATCATTTTGAACAAGCCTTAAAATTGATTGATGCAAATCCTATATTCTTCAACTCCGAGAACAAGCAATTCAACGAATGGTTTGAAGACGTTAAGGTAAAAGTATCTTTTGATAAAGCTATTTCAAAAATTATTTCTTCAGAACTTAATGTTTTAAGAGAAAATATTAATAATAAGACTCTATCATTACCGGAAACTGACGTTAAAAACTAAACTTAAGGATTTTTATTATGGTTGTTCAACTTATTAAACAAGCTGTTGTTTTAGCACTTATTGCCATATATTTTCATATTACAGAGACTTCTTTTATTTATGCTCATAAAGAACATATTTTCAAATTAGATATTTTTGAATCTTTGTTTTTCGTATTTCTTATTTTTTTAGCCTTTGAAGCTTTTTTATTTTTCATCGGTCAAGTTATAAAGCTCATAAAAAAAGACGTTCTCTTATCTAATAAAAATTTTTACGCAGATAAAGACTCTATAGAAGTTATACAATCTTTAGAGAAAGACAAATTGGTTTTGGCACGCTCTCAGTTTGATGAAGCAGCAATACTTATTGTAAAAGCTATGGGTTCTATCACTTCAGGCTTAATGAACGAAGCAAGACGAAGCCTTGTTTGCTTAAGAAAAATAATCGGTGATGATGCTATTATAGATATTTTGATGCTAAAAATTTATAAAGGTGAAAAAAACTTTGATAAAATGGAGCAACTATCACAAAAATTAATACAAAATGAAGACATTCAGTTAGTTGGTATGAAAGCAGCTCTTGAAGCCCAAATTGAGAAAAAAGAATTTAGTGAAGCACTCAAAACCGTAAACAAAGCGTTTGAAGTAAGACAAGATTTGTACTGGGTAATAGGCAGTGCCTTTCTATTAAGGGCTCAAAACAAAGATTGGCTCGGCGCCTTAGAGGTTTTAGAATCCGGTATTGATAAAAACATCATACCCAGCCAAAAAGCAAACCGCCTTAAGGCTGTTAGTTTTTATGAATTAGCTAAACAAGCTAAAAATGATGGTGACCAAACAAAATTCTATAAATTTATCAACCAAGCATTAACCGAAAATCCAAAACTTATACCGGCAGCCCTTGATTTGGCAAATTATTATATAGAAAACGACAAACAAAAAAGAAAGGCTGAACGAGTTTTAAGTAAGATTTGGGCAGAAAACCCTAGTTATGAAACAGCTATATCTTATTTAGATTTATATAAAAAAGATACAATTTCAGAGCGCATTCAACGCATGGAAAAACTAGCTATATCAAACAGTAAACGTCCATCTTTAAACAATCTTATTTTAGCAGAGTTGTATATTAAAGCTAAAAAATATGCTAAAGCAAGAACAGAGTGTAAGATTTTCTTATTAAAGAATCCGGCTACCGAAAAGATAGCTTCTTTACTTGCTATATTAGATAAGAAAACCAACAAAAAAACATTGCAAAACAATAAGGATATTGTTATAGATTACCCGAGAGATTTTCAGTGGGTATGTGCTAATTGTGGTAGCATTCACGAAAAATGGGAGCCTATTTGCGATAAATGTGATGAAATTGGTCGCATTTATTGGCATTTATATACAGATAACAAACCTTCAGAAATTGAAGATAGTGAGTAATGATAAGGAGATAAATGAATATGGACTGTAAAGAATTAAAAAATATTTGGGATGAAAGATATGCAGTTGTTCCGCAACAGTTGGAAAAACTAAAAACTATCAATTCTGTTGCAACTGCTTTTAATACAAATATTGACGCTATTTACAAAATAAGTGGCGAGCAATTAAAAAAGATTATTACAGAAAATGGTTTCACATTAAGCGATATAGAAAATATTTCTTTATCAGGTTTTAGAGAACCTCGTGATGTTGTTTTAGGAATTGCTAAATGTTTTTGTCGTGGCATTGCGGAAGAATGGGTTACAGAAGATATATCTGTTTATAATTGGCTTAATGATAAGATAGGCTATCAACGTTTACAAATGGGAGGTCAAGGTGGTATTATTGCCAATGCTTTGGCTTTATTACAAATAGGCCAAGTTGTTGCTCATACAAACTCACATCCAAAACTTCAAGCAGAACAATTTCTTGATTTAGATAACTTGCTTAGTTTTGATGAAAACGGTAAACTTGCAAAATCTGTTAATATTGCCAGAAACAATGATATACCTCTCATTCACTGGATTATTGAGTTTGATAAAAATGACACCTTCACTTTAGAAGGCAAAACATTTACTTGTCCTAAATCAAATCGCTTCATCGCAACATACGACCCATTGAATATGAATTTGGTGATGAATGAAGATTTTATTTCATACCTTAGCACTCCTAACAACGTAGAATATTTATTATTATCCGGCTTTAATCCTTTGTTAGAAAGTAACAATGGTATAGCGCTTGTAGACAATGCTGCAAAAATTTTAGAAAAATGGAAAACTGCTAACAAAGATATGATTGTCCATTTAGAAATAGCATCCACTCAAGACAAGGCGGTTAGAAAAGCAATAGCCCAAAAGCTTGCTCCTCTTTCTCATTCTGTAGGTCTTAATGAGCGTGAAACAATAGACTTATTAGAAATAATGGATAAAAATGATTTAGCTCAAGTTATAGAAAAAGATACTTCTGCTTGTAATTTATTTGATGCTGTTTTGTATTTAATAAAAGAACTCAGATGTCAAAGAATCCAACTTCATATGTTTGGACTATACCTAACCATTCAAAACAAAGACTTCAGATATTCAGCTGAACAAAACCTCAAAGGTATGGTTACAGCATCAGTTGTATCATCAAGTAAAGCTTATAATGGTGAAATCACAGAATACGAACACTTAACTAAAGCATTGGGTATGAGCGCATCAGACATTGGTCTTAATGAGCTTAAAGCATTGGCAGACAAACTCTCAAAACCCGAATTGTTAGAAAAAGGTATTTGCGAAGTAGATGGTTATACCGTTAGTGCTATTCCTACAATTTTGGTTGATAAACCAAAAACTTTAGTAGGTATGGGAGATACAATTTCATCGGTATCTTTACTTGCCGGTTTATAAAAATATCGGAATAAAAAATTTAAGGCGGAATATAATTTCCGCCTTTTTTTATCTCTATTCAATCCATAAAACCAAAAGAATCTACCACTCTTTCAGTCTACGCTTTATATCTCTTTCTTTAATGCTTTCACGCTTATCATAAAGTTTTTTACCTTTACCTAGCCCTACTTCCAACTTCGCACGCCCTCTGGCATCAAAAAACAGCTTTTTTGCTACCAAAGAATATCCTTTTTTTGCCATAGCACCAATAATTTTGTTAATTTCATGACGAGTAAGCAAAAGTTTTTTCTTTCTGTTTGCATCGTGTTTTTCGTAACCACGGTTTGCGTATTCCTCAATTTTCAGGTTTTCAATAAAAATTTCACCATCATCATAAGACCCGTAAGTATCCACAAGACTTGCTTTACCCAGGCGGAGCGACTTAACTTCTGTTCCTTTCAACTCTATTCCGGCAACAAAATTTTCTTCAATAGCATAATCAAAGGTAGCTCTTCTATTAACAGCAACCTGTCCTGTTGATATAAAATCTGATTTTTTGACCTTTTTTGACATTTATTCTTCCTTAAAAACTGGCTTTAAATATATAACCACCTTCATAAACTAGTCAATAGTTTTGTATCCTTCAAAAAATAATACTTTAATTAACCAAAATTTAATTCTGGTGTGTTAGTAACTATCTCAATGGCATTTTTTGTTATAAAAATAATATAGCAAACTTATCGTCATATAACTTTAGTTAAAGGCTATTACTATTTACATAATTGTAAAAAGTTCACTTTTAATGTAAAGTAATTATTGTTTAAGATATTAAATTTTTAGGAGACAGAACATGAGAGTTAATGAACAAGGTCGTTCAATGATTGAGATGCTCGGCGTGTTAGCCATCGTTGGTGTGTTATCAGTGGGTGGTATTGCCGGTTACTCAAAAGCTATGAACAAGTTCAAAACTAACAAAGTTATTGACCAAGTAAACATGATTTCTACAAATATCAGAACATTGTATTCTTCTCAACGTTCTTATGAAGGTTTGGATAATGCTTTGGCTATTAAGACTGGTGTTGTTCCATCAGAAATGTATGAAGCAGCTTCTGGTGATGTATCAGAAATCATTAACGCATTCAGCGGAACAGTTTATATTACAACTGGTACACACAATGGTCAAGCACACGCAGCTTACATCATCGGTTTTGATGGTCTTCCAAGAGCTTCCTGCGTAACAGCTGCTACAACAGACTGGGGTGGCGACGTAGGTTCTGGTTTCGCTGCTATGTATGTTGACGGTGAATTAGGTGCTCGTAAAGGTAGAGAAGCTGCTTTAGCTCTTTCTATGGATAGTACAGAAATCACTCCAGGAGCAAACTATGCTGTTCCAGGTGATGAAGAATACGGCACACCAGTTTCAGTTATCACAGCTCAAGCAGTTTGCGTAAGTGATACTGACAACGCATTTGCTTTGAAATACATCTAATCTTAGAATTAGATTTTGCTAAAGACTTGGCAACTTCGGTTGTCAAGTTTTTTTGTGGCTAAGTTAAATTTCAATAAAAGCTTTGCATACAAAAAAAAGCGCCAGAGGGAAACTGACGCTCTTAAAATATAAGCTATCTTTTCTTTTTTGATTTAGGGATATAGGAGTAATTGCAAGATAGCTTATAATGTTAAATAAGTCACCATTTCGGGATTTTTATGGAAGGAGACTGAATATGAGAGTGACTTATTTATGTAGGACAATAAACCGATTGAGATTTTAGGGAGGGAGATATGAAAATAAGAAATCGGTTTATTTTCCTGAAAGAGGTATCAATTATCATTCACAAAGCGTGGAGGACAATCTTTATCTTTATTTTTATTTTTTTATTAGGATATAATGCGAAAAAATAACAGATACCCCTAAGGTCTAAAAGTAATATCTTATTAAATATCTAGTCAAAAATCTTAAAGTTTATTTTTTATTATTTCTTGTTATCTTCTATAGACAAAATTACACAAAACACACCATTTGTCAACACAAAAAATTAAAAAATTTACCACATTTTTATAACATATTGTATTTACGCAAATCTTTTTTTTATACATATAATTTCAGCCTGTTAATTTACTCGTTTTATAGCTATTTCCCAAACTAATATAATTTGCATCTTATTTTGACAAAACAAAATACTATATTTCATAGGTTAAAATCAATATAAGCCATATTTCTTTTATAGATAAATAAAATTATTGACAAAATTCTTTTCATTTGCTACACTGTCAACAGTGAGATAAGTAATCTGTTTATAATTTTAATTTTTTTATCTATGGGCGATTTTGGCATAGAAAAGATGTGTTACGATATGGTCGTAGCTAGTATGTTTAAGAATAAAGCAGTAAGAATCAATTTTGATACACCTTACTTGCTAAATTCTGGTATTGAATCTCCTCTATATATTGAAGCTGGCGCTTTGTTGAGCGACTTCGGTGTAAGAGGAACAGTGGTATCATCCTTATTGTTTTGGGTGAATGACCATTGTAGAAAACTCAACACTACTGTTGATGCGATTGTTGGTATTGCTCAAGGTGGTATCGTTTGGGCTAGTTCTATTGCAAACAACAAGGGACTTCCTTTGCTTTATGCTTTTGCTAAACCGAAGGATCACGGTTTGTTCAATCAGATTGTAGGCGATATTCCGTTCAATGGTGCTAGAGTTATCGTAATTGACGATGCTATTACCACCGGTTATTCTGCATTAGAAGTGGTGAAAGCACTGCGTATCGGCAAAGACGGCAAGAAGGCTAACGTCATCGGTGTTTATAGCATCTTTGACTGGGGCTTTTCTCAAGTTAACGAAAAATTCGTTGAACTTGGCATTGAAAAGCAAAGCCTTGTGTCAGTTGATACATTGATTGATTACGGTGCTAAGAACAACTATCTTAAACCAAAGGAAGTTGATAAGCTTAGTGTGTTCATCCCAAAATTTTAAGTGGTATCAATAAAAAACGCCTGTCTATGACAGGTGTTTTTTTGTGTCTTAATGATTATATATAAATCCCTGTAATAAATAAAGAGAGGCTGATATGAATGTAAAAGAAATCATCATTTTAATAGTATTTATTTTTGCCATCATAATATCGCTTGTAATGTAATTATAAAGACAAAGTATCACAAACTTGCCCCCTTCATTGCGAGTATAGGAGTGGATTGCCACGCCTTCGGCTCGCATGACGTAACAGGTGCAAAGGCATACTACAATTCGCAATGACGAGTGATTAAAAACACGGCATAAAAACTGCCTCGCAATAACAACGCAATCAAAAAAAAACAAGGGCGTTAGCCCTTGCTTTTTGATTAATTCCTGTCAAGTAATCCACCTCCGCCTACCTCACATTCAACCCTCATAGTAATGCTTCTAGTTTCGCCGGTATTAGGATTTGTAACTGATACAGTTGATGGAGATATTGTTGCACTATTGCAAGCGGTAATTGTGTTAGGTCTATTACACATACCTCCCCCACTATTTTCATTATCACAATATGAGAAATGATCACCATCTGCTTCATAACTACCATCACTCTTATATGATCCACACATTGCAGCATGGGCCATATTATTAATGTCAGGTCTTACGCATATATACAAACTTGAACCAAAGTCTACATAAGTATCAACAAGCATCGCTCCCATATCATCAACAAAGCTAACATTATTTACAACCATCCAACACATTCTATCATTCCAATAACCAATACCACAATCATAACCTACATTAACTATAGCTCTTGTTGGCCAAGAGAAATTATCTCCGCCGGTACATGAACCATTATTACATGTTTGACCAACTAGACACCTAGATAGACCACAAGTTTCATAATATGTTGTTCCATTTCTGACACAACTGTCTGTCTCTAACGTAGGAACAAACATACATTTATTTCTACATGTAGTTGGTGTTTCCTGATATACACAATCATTTTCTACAATTTCATCTGTACAGCAATCACATGGTGTTTTATCATTTTCTAACCATTTTGCAGGACAACAACATCTATCACCTAATGCTGTACCAAATTCTCTAAAGAGAGGAACTTCGCCATCAGGATCACAAGTATTAGTAATATTACATGGACTATAATCTATAACTGTATTACACTGACCACTACAACTGAAGTTAGCTGTAACAAAAGCATTGCTTGATATTTGACCAGCTATAGTATTCAGACTATCAGAGTCAGAAACTTCTGTCATCCAGTTAGGTTGACCTGTAAATCCATTAAAGCTGATTAAGCATTTACCATCATTATATGTAATGTTATTATTAACGCTCATAGATACAGTTGTTCCTGATGGGATATTCTCTTTATAAATAGAGTTATCACCTTTTGTTCCACCGGCAAATGTTACCCCTAGTAGGTCTTCAATACCTATACCAGTTGGACATCCTCCACCAAAGCTACCCATTAAGTTAGCACTATATAAGCCACCTTCACACTTACCTTTGTTACACAACTGTCCTGCACTACACGTAATATCACCGCATCTTTCATAATATGTAACACCATCTGAACATATTTTATGTGGAATTGTATTATTTACCGGTGCGCATTTTTGTGCACAAATTTCTTCAGTCATAGTATATGGACATGTTTCTTCCATATCACCACCGCAACTTAACTTATATGTTTTGTTGTTATATGTAAATTGATCACCCTGATTATAGGTTTTTCCATCAATTGTAACACTACAAGTTATGAGGCCTGGTTGGTCAGCTGTTGCACCACCTGAACAGAAGTTTGTATATGTAGCAAATGATTTGACAGCTCCACCACCTATTCTACAAGTAACGCTACCACTAAATGTTTTCTGTTGTGTTGGGCAACCAAATGTTGCACCGATAGTAGCACTTGAGATACCTGTTGAATTATCACAGCCTGCGAAAATCTCACCATCACCTGTATGACTATGCGAACCCGCAAAATCAACAACGAAGTCGTATATAGTTTCTTTTACACATTCAGTTTTACAACAGTAGAACCCGTCTCCACATCTATCGTGAATTATTGTCCCTTCGCCTTCATAACAACCTGCTTTGTTTGTATCACAAAGACTTGAGTCACTAACTTTAGTGTAACCTGATTTACAAGAGGTGTATTCACCACATTTCATTGTAGAGTTATCAATTCTTGTAACGGTTCCTCCTTCACTAAATACGCAAATACCGCTATAATCTCCAGTTTTTGTGTCCTCATAATATGGATTTTTACAACCAACAGAACAGTAGCAACTAGATACAGTCGAATGTTCGGTATAACTAAAGTATGTATCATCAGGTTTAGTTGTTGTGCAATCAGTTGGACATACTTGTTCAACGCCACCATTACAAACTAGTATGTACTTCTTACCATCCTCAAAATTAAATTCTTCTCCTTCGCAAGCAAAGTTACCATCAACATCTTGAATACAACAACTACTAAGTTCCGGAGTGGAATTACTTTCGTAACAATAGTTTTCATAGTATTCAAGTCTTTCAGAAGTCTCTCCACAAACAACAGTAGATTCAAAGCTTATATCACCATTGTGACAAGCATAAGTTGCTTTCAGATTAACCTTGCCAATACCATCTGTTGTAGAAGAACTACAAGTACCCCAAATTGTACCGTTACCGAGCCCAGGAGTATGTTTAACATCTAAATTAACATAAATATATTCCGGCTTAGATGGAGTACACTTACCGCAATCTTTTCCATCTACCTTTATGTATTTATCGTCAGAAAGCTTACCGCAACCTTCAACAGAAGAAGAAGCATCACCTGCGGTATAATCTTCACCTTCTTTACAATCATCTTCAGTAAGTCCTAAAGTATATCCTTCCGGACAAGAGTAGTTACAAGCTGTGCATAGACCGCATGTTGGCGGAACTACACATCCTGTTTGTGTAGATGTTGCTTTTACAGAAGAATATATTTCAAATTCTTTAACATCAGTCTTACAGCTAGTTTTACCAATATCTAAACTATAATCACCCGTACATGTGTACTTACAATCTGAGCACATTGCATATTTCTTGTTAGAGCAACCTTCTTCTGTGCCGGAACAAGTCTTCTCAACATAAGATTTATCCAACGGTGTGCAGTCGTCTTGTCCGTTTGTTGGGAAGCCTTCTTCTCCTTCTAGGATATAATCTGCTTCTACAGCTTCTGTTTCACAAGTACCATAGCTACAATCGCCACAGAAACCGCATTGTTTATCAGGGTTACCTTCGTGTCCGGTTGGTTTTGTTGCATCCATTACTCTGTAGTATTGGTATTTAGTGCAATCAGTTAGAAGTTTATCTGGTTCATATCCTTCAACCTTTTCACATTTTTCATTCTCATCATAAACACCACAACAGTATTCAAAGTTTTCACATCCGCCATCAACACAAACTTGTCC
>JAFYWO010000135.1 GCA_017557925.1 Alphaproteobacteria bacterium
CAAGTATCTGATGAAGTTAATGAGATAGTTGAAGTTGTTGAAACTTTGGAAAAAACAACAGGTAAGGATTTGGATAATGAAGTGAACAAAATTACTGATAATGTGGCGGAAACCAAATTTGATGAAGAATTGGAAAAAGTTCATAATGAAAGTTTACAAAAAGATGATAACAAACAAGTATCTGATGAAGTTAATGAGATAGTTGAAGTTGTTGAAACTTTGGAAAAAACAAAAGGTAAGGTTTTGCATAAAGAAGTAAACAAAATTACTGATAATGTGGTGGAAATTATTGAGATTATTGAAGAAGGCAATAATGTAGGTGTTGTTAATGGAAGTGTAAATACTGCAGAAGCTATTGAAAACAACAAAGAAGCTGTTATTGTTGATGAAGCATTAAAAGTAATGACTGAAACTGTCAGTAAAGAAGATGTTAAGACTATAATAGAAATTGTCGGTGAAGATGATGAAGGTGTTAAGTTGATAAAAGAACAACTTAATGAGGATGATAATGCAGACGTAAAAACTGTTGAAAATAAACTTATTGAGGAAATGGAAAATAATGCTAAGATAAATAATACACAACAAGATATCCAAGATTATGAAGAAGAAATTGAGCTTGAACTTGATTTTTAGGTTTAAGAACTGATATTAAATACTTGCGTGAAGTTTTTTTGTGTGTTAAATATTGCGGAGTAGAAGGAATTGGGCAGTAGTTATGAGTGTTTTTCGTTATATCAAAAATAAACGTGCAAAAGTTTCGTTAGTGATGCTTTTGATTGTGTTTTTTTTGTCTTTAATTGCGGAAGTTATTTGTAATGATAAGCCTATCATTGTTAAGTATGACGGTGAGTATTTTTTTCCGATTGCCAAGGTTTATACAGATGCCAGGTTTGGGGGATATTTTCCGACAGAGGCGAATTATTCTGATCCTTTGATTAAAGCAAATATTGAAGAAAAAGGTTGGATGATTATGCCTTTAATTCCTTTTTCGTATAATACGGTTGATTATGAATTAGATGAGCCTTTTCCTCTAAAACCCTCGTCTCGGCATATCTTAGGAACAGATGAAGAAGGAAGGGATATTTTTGCAAGGATTTTGTATGGGATTAGGATATCGTTTTTATTTTCGTTTTTATTGACATTTATTTCTTCGGTAATAGGTGTTTTGGTGGGGGCATTGCAAGGTTATTTTGGCGGTAAAGTTGATATTTTTTTGCAACGATTTATTGAGATTTGGGATGCTATGCCTCAGATGTTTGTTTTGATTATCGTTGCCAGTGTGTTTAAGCCTACTTTTTTCAGTTTGTTGTTTATTTTATTGTTGTTTTCGTGGAGTGAGTTGACAGGTGTAGTCAGGGCGGAATTTTTGAGAGCCAGAAATTTTGAATATGTAAAAGCAGCAAGGGTTGTAGGGGTATCACATTTTAGGATTATTGTAAGACATATTTTGCCTAATGCTATGGTTAGTGTGGTTACTTTTGTGCCATTTATTATGGCTGGTGGAATTGTAGCATTGACGGCATTGGATTTTTTGGGATTAGGTCTTGGGTTTGAATATCCTTCTTTGGGTGATTTGGTTAGACAGGGTAAGGATAATTTGCAAGCTCCGTGGATTGGGCTTAGCATATTTGTAGTGTTGTCTATGTTGTTGGTCTTTCTTATCTTTATCGGAGAAGGGGTAAGAGATGCGTGGGATAAGAGAAGATGATTAAAGATAGAAAGCCTATTTTGGAAGTAAAAAGTTTGAATGTTCGTTTTATTAAAGAAAACGGAGGAATACATTCGGCAGTATATAATAGCCAGTTTGAATTAAGAGATAAAGAAGTGTTGGCTATTGTGGGAGAAACAGGTTCGGGTAAGTCTGTAAGCGTGTTGTCTATTATGGGACTAATTGACAGTAAAAGAGTTTTATTTAAGTCTACTAATTCTGTTTTGTATAATAACAAAGAATTGACAATGCTTGATACTGAAGAATGGCAAGAAATCAGAGGTAATGAAATCAGTATGATTTTTCAGGAGCCTATGAGTTCGCTTAATCCACTTAAAAAAATCGGGGAACAAATAGCAGAGGTAATACAAACTCATAAAAAAGTTTCTAAAAAAAGAGCGATAGCCAGAGCCAGATATTTGCTAAAAGAAGTAGGTATTGATAATTATAAAGAGAGATTAAACGCTTTTCCTTTTGAATTGTCGGGCGGACAAAGGCAAAGGGTTATGATTGCAATGGCTATAGCCAATAAGCCGAAAATTTTGATTGCAGATGAACCGACAACAGCGTTAGATGTTACGGTGCAAGCTCAAATTTTGGATTTGATTTTGAAACTTAAAGAAAAATTTTCAATGGCGGTTATTTTTATTTCGCACGATTTGGGCGTGGTAAGACGTATTGCTGACCGTGTAATTGTGATGAAAGACGGG
>JAFYWO010000136.1 GCA_017557925.1 Alphaproteobacteria bacterium
TACATTTACCGGACATCCTTCTCTTGACGATGCAGGTAGTTACAGAATTAAAGTTTATGCTTTGGATAACTCCGGTAACTCTGCTGTGCTAAGTTTCACAATTACTGTTAACAATGTTTATATTCAAACAATGGAATACAAAGGTTTAACAGGATACAGACGCGCAAAGGTTTACCACAAATGTAAAGTTGGAACACCTTGTGCTTCCGGTGAAATTTAATAGATTTAAACCAGAATCGTTCTATTTACAAAATAAAAAGTGCCTTCTGTCAAAGTTGGCACTTTTTTATTTTCAGAGCTAATTAATAAATTTATTTTCCATCTTAAAAACATCATTTGCAATAAAGAACAAATATCCCAAAGTAAATTTTGAGTTCTGTTAAGAATACAAATCTTCAGATTGCCCCAGGACGTTGGTATAGAGGAGATATTGTTACACAGCTTCTTGTTATTTATCCACCATTAAAATAATGGAAGTAATAAAAAAAAGAAAAGCATAAATATATGCTCTTCCATTATAAACTTAATCACTTATTAAATCTTGTTAATAGTATATCTCGCTATCAATATCATATTCTTCCTCAACTTCTTTCTGCACAGAATCTTCACTGACGTCTTCTTGCTCTTTTTGAGTAAAATCCAATAGATTTTCCGGTTCTGACTGCGTTTGATTAACTTCGTTTTCCACTTTTTCAACTTTAGGTAAAGAAGTATTATGCGATATATCTTTTTCAATATCTCTATCTTCAGATATAAATTCTTTAATGCGAATCTCTTTTTTAGAAGTTTTTTCTACCTTTTCAATATTATCTATTTCAACATCATCTCTTATAAAATCAGCAACAAAATCTTTTGATGGAAGCTTATCCCTTCTATCCAATTCAGCTTGCGATAAAAGAGTTGTATTTGATATATCAGAATCCATACACTCTAACAACCATATATCATATATAGGGTGTTCAATCGCATTTATTCCCGGTGTTGATGACAACATCCAACCTCTAAAAATATTGTATTCTTCCCCTCCAAAACTCTTATCTGTCACATCTACAAAAGCAAAATTTTCCGGAGTTTCTTCTGCGGGACGTTTTTTACAAGCCCTTAACACTAAAGAAAAATCACCATAAGCTATTTTAGAATTAACGGGAACCGTAATTTTTTTTACCCTACCTGTAACCTTATCCATAGACTGCATCAGCGCCGAATTAGTAGAAATCTCATTAGCTACTGCCATTGAAGATATGCTTAAAACACTAAAAAAACCTAGTTTTAAAACACTACTTATTTTCATCACCAGTCACCATAAAGATAATTTCACCAACTAAATCCTCAAGACTCTTTGCATCCTTGGTATTTTCAACAATTGACCCGTTTGTTAATTTTTCTTCCTTATTTCCTGGCTCTATCTTTATAAATTTATCACCCATAAGACCATCACCTGCAACACTAAACTGACTATCTGCTGATAATACAATTTCAGGACTAATGTTCATCTTAACATCAACCATATAGTCTAACGGATTTATTTTTTGAAAAGTAACAGTCCCTACTTTTACACCATTTATACGAACATCAGCACCGGTATTCAATCCACCTACTTTTAAGAATCTGGCTGTTATTTCATAACCTTTAACAACTTGCAAATCCGAAACTCTATATGCAAATACCATAAACAAGGCTGCTACAACAAGCACTACTAAACCCATAATTGTTTCTACCGGTTTTTTATTCATTATCCCCTCCATCTATTATATTATCGTCTTTTAGATTTTCAGCATCATTACTGCTTGCATTATTGGACTTATTTTTACTTTTTCCCATAGAAATAATACGTTCAAGCAATTCTTCCAAAACCATAGCATCTTGTGTATACTCCAAAGTATCTTCAGGCTTTACATAATCTTCAGAGCCACCCACATCTATCTCTACATACTTACCGCCAATAAGACCAAAACTCACTATTGAAGCACTACTATCGTCAGGAATATTATACTTGGCATCAATTTCAAATGTTAGCTTAGATTTAAAATTATCATCCAAACTGGCATTTACAACTCGTCCTATAGATACACCAGACATCCTGACTGCATCTCCAACATTTAATCCGTCTGTTCGACCAAACACCGCGTATATGTTGTAAGTTCCGCCTATTCCATCTTTTTTTATAGATGCATTATGAGATATGGTAATAAATGAAATAAGTATAATGACACATAAGGCAAAAATACCTATGCGTAACTTTTTTATATCTTCTATAGAATATTTATCTTCCACTTTTAGCTCCTTTGTTTGTTATTTTATAATACATAAATATTTTTTTGTCACTATTGTTTTATGATATTTCCCTATATTGTTAAAATTTTAAACATTTTCTGCTAATTATTATTCAGGTATTTAACCCTTATTGAGTAATATAATGATTAAGATAGAAAATGTTTCAAAAATTTTTGGCTGTAAAATTGCTTTATCAGATATAAATATTGAACTTGAGGCAGGAGAAATTGTTGCCCTGATTGGCGAAAATGGCGCCGGCAAATCTACTTTAATGAGGATTATGACCGGATACTTAACTAGCTCAAACGGATTAGTTAAGGTATGCGGTTTTGATATAATAAAAGACAGGATTAAAGCTTTATCTAAAATAGGATATGTTCCTGAATTATCTTCATTATATTCAGAAATGTATGTATATGATTTTTTGGAATGGATAGCTAAAATTTGGGGTATTAAAGAAACTGAAAAAGCTATTATTGAAGCTTCAAAACAAGTAAAAATTATTGATGTATTAAATGAAAAAATTGAAAACCTATCAAAAGGCTATAAAAAACGAGTTGAAATAGCCTCCGCAATATTACACAAACCATTATTTTTAATTCTTGATGAACCGACAGACGGTTTAGACCCAAACCAAAAACGAGATATTCGTTTATTTATAAAAAAATATGCAAAACAAAATATGGTTCTTATATCTACTCACGTTTTAGAAGATGCTGATATTGCAAACAGAGTAATTATGCTTTCAAAAGGTAAAATAGTCAAAGACACCCATATAGATGATTTTAAGAAAATATCTAAATCAAACAATTTAAGTGAAGCTTTTCATATTTTAAGCACTATAGAAAAGGATTAACTATGAAATTATTCAGTATACAATTCATTAAAGACTTTATGGCAAATTTCGGCAATTTCAATGCTTATATCATATTGGCCGGATATTATATTTTGTCTGTTTTTTCTGCTGTTTATCTGGGAGATTATTTTTTAAGAGAAACAGATATAATGAATGCTTTTTTTGTTATGCAACCCGTTATTTTAATTTTTGTTATACCAAGTATAACTATGAGAACTTGGGCTGAAGAAATCAAAACCGGCACTATAGAATTGTTACTTACTCAACCGATTGGATATTTCACATTAGTTATTGCCAAATTCTTTGCTTCATTTGCTTTCTTTTTATTATTACTGTCCACTTCTTTATTTTTAGGATATTTTTCCAATTTGTTTTCTATTATGGATATAGGAATCGTTGTTTGGGGATATATTGGTGTAATACTTGTCGGTGGATTATTTACGGCAATCGGAGTATGTGTTTCCGTTTTTAATAAAAATAACATATTAAGTTACATTACAACGATTTTTATTTTATTTTCTATTACACAGATGACATTTACAAATATTGGAAATGTTTCTTTGACTTCGCTTAATTTTGAAGATAACTTTATTGCTTTTTTAAGTGGAACTTTATCTGTAAGTAATGTTTTATACTTCATTATCGGAGGAGCTTTTTTTCTTTGGATAAATCTTCTCGGTATTTATTTTAGAAAGATTGATAACATAAAGGAAAAAATTTATTTTGTTTTGTTCTTGGGATTTTTAATACTTTCTTTTATTTCTATCCAAATTAGTTCTTGGAGTATTTTTGATAAACAATTTGATGTAACTGCAGAAAAAAAATTTACACTTCAAGATGAAACAATAAAAATCTTAAAAAATATTGATAAAAGAATTGATATAACTCTCTATCTATCACAAAATGCAAGAGAAGATGCAAACTCAAGCTTTAGTGTATTTGCGGACTTTATGGAAAAAACATTAAAACAATTTGAAAGAGCTTCCGAAGGCTCTGTCAGAACTAATACTGTTTTGGTTCAGCCTTTTGGCGAACTTGAAAGAAAACTTATTCGTGAAGGTGTATCTTTTGAAGAAGATAAACTTGGTTATAAAAAATTTGTGGCCTTAGAAATTACAGACAACGAAGGAAATTTTAATTTGCTGAAGACTTTTAGCAGTTTGAGGCAAAATTTATTTGAAACAGATTTAATCAGAATTATACAAATGTTTGGTAATGAAAAAAAGAAAATTGCATTCTTTGTTGCTGATGATGATTTGAAAAAAATGCCTTCTTTTAACGGATTGCTTAATGAGTTTTATGATGTAACCCAAATAAAACAAATGCCTTTGTTTATTTTACCGACTTATGATGCGGTTATTTTATTTAAAACAAGTAATATTTCTTCAGAAAACTTATTAGCTTTGGAACAGTACGTCTTAAGAGGCGGAAATTTAATTATTATTGATGAATTTTATAACTTAGCAACATACTCTACAGGAAAACATATTATAAACTTCCTAGACAATTTTGGTATTGAACCTAAAACACTAAAAGAACCGGTATTAGGCATATTAGACAATAAACCTTCATTTATAGGACCTTCTTTGATTGTAAAAAATGATTTAGCAACAGATGTTCGTTCTGTTCTTATAAATGAAGCAGGTGAAGTGAGATTTTCTAAATCAGATAATTCTATAACATCCCCTATTCTTAATTTTGGTAATAAAAATATAGCTGTTGTTTCTGAAGGAAAATATATTTCAAATTATTTAGATTTGGCCATTGATAACACTGAAATTTTACCATCTTCAATAAAAGACGGTAAGATATTTTTTATTTATGACACAGACCTGTTTATGGATTATATTTACATATCAGATGAAACAAAAAGTAATTACTTTTATGATACCATATTAGCAGGAGACAACCAATTATTTATATTAAGACTATTAGATTATGCTACAAACTCACAGATTGAAAAAAAATTAAGATACAGAAATTACAAAATTAAACCGTTAAGCATAGGTAATTCTGTTTTGTCTGGTGTAAAACAAAAATACAGCGAAAATATAAATCAGTTAGAAGAAATAATAAAAGATACAATTAACAAAAAAGATAATTTTTATGAATTATTGACTTCAAGAGGATATGCATCCGTTAAAAATATCGGCAAATTAAGTGAATACGAACAAGTAATTGATGAAACAGAAGATAAATTAAATAAAACAAAAATGTTAATTGCTAATGAATATCAAACCATAATTATTGGTTTTACTGCAATTATTATTTTGATTGTTCCTTTGTTTTATTTAATTCTATTATTCATTATTTTACGAATTAGTCAAAAATTAAAAAACAAGAAATTTATGGAGGCAGTAAATGATATTTAAGCATACAAAAATAATCAGTCTTCTGTTATTATTGACCCTTCCTTTATTGTTTTTAGGAATAAAACTTAATAATAACAGAGTTATGTTATTATCTAAAGGAAGTTATTTTTTTGATAAAACAAGAAACAGCTCTGATGTATCTATGATTGTTATTAAGTTTGATGACAACAAAAGTATAACTATCAGCAAAAAAAATGATTTATGGCATATAAAAGAAGCTGATGACTACTATGTATCTTTTGCAAAAATAAATACTTTAGTTTCTCTTATTCGTAATACCATAATCTTTAGAGCCGACCCCATAAAAAAAAGCAATCCTTTACTTAAAAACAAAGGAATTACAATTCAATCTTTTAACAACAATATGGAAATTATTGATGAGGCTTTTATTTTTGAAAAACATAATAACAATAAAAATCATTATGCACTTCTTAATGGAGATAATTTTTTATATCAGATAAATGGTGAGTTTAATATATCTTCTAATCCTATGGAATGGGTACAAATGCCAATTCTAAAGATAAGTAATAAAGAAATACAGGCGATAAGATGTGATAAATTTAATGTATACAGAAAAAATGAACGCGATGCTTTTATCAGTTCAGAAACTCAAGGAAATATAAATCACATTGATAGCTTTATAAACAATCTGTGGTATTTGGTTTCTAATAAAATATATCACTTTGTTAATTTTAAATCTAACGAATATAAAAAAGTGCGCCAATATGAAGTTGAGCTTTTTAACGGAATAATTTATAAAATTATTTTTTATAAAAAAGACGCCAGTTATGTCGTTAACGTAACTATCGATAAAAAATTAATTATGTCTAAAGATGCAGCTAATTGGCTTGAAGAAAACAGTGTATTATATCATGGTTGGTTTTTTGAAATTGATAGCGACAAGGGCGATATTTTAGCAAACTTTTCTGTTTAACTGATAAAAAAAATAAAACCTACTTTTCAGTAGGTAGGTTTTATTTTTTAGGCGTTTTTTTAACGTTCCAATTTTTTATATTTTATACGATGAGGATTACAAGCATCTTCTCCTAAACGGCGGATTTTGTCTTTTTCATAGTCCTCAAAATTTCCCTCAAACCATTCAACATGTCCATTATCTTCATAAGCGAGAATATGTGTTGCCAAACGATCTAAGAACCATCTGTCGTGTGAAGTTACCAAAACACATCCGGGATAATTCATAATACCATCTTCAAGAGAACGCAGTGTGTCTACGTCTAAATCATTTGTAGGTTCGTCCAACAATATAACATTTGCACCTTTTTGGAGCATTTTAGCTAAATGAACTCTGTTTCTCTCTCCACCAGATAACTGACCTATTTTTTTCTGTTGATCTGTTCCTTTGAAGTTAAATTGTCCTACATAAGCACGAGAGGGTATCTGTTTTTTACCCAATTCTATAATATCCAATCCATCGGAAATTTCTTCCCAAATAGTTTTGTCTGCACGAAGTTCATCTCTTGTTTGGTCAACATAACCAAGGTCTACGGTTTGTCCTATGATTATCTCGCCAGAATCGGGAGTTTCTTGTCCTGTAATCATTCTGAACAATGTTGTTTTACCGGCACCATTAGGACCAATTATACCTACAATCGCTCCCTTTGGAATCTTGAATGATAAATTATCAATCAAAACTTTTTCGCCATAAGCTTTAGAGATATTTTTAGCTTCTATAACCATATCACCCAAACGTTCTGTCATTGGAATATTGATATGAGCTTGACTTATTTCTTCCCTAGAACTTTCTGCCAATAATTCTTCATAAGCGTTGATACGGGCTTTAGACTTTGCTTGTCTTGCTTTAGGATTTTTTCTTATCCATTCCAACTCGTTAGCTAAAGTTTTTTGACGAGCATTTTCTTCACGTTGTTCTTGTTCTATACGTTTTTGCTTTTGTTCCAACCAAGAAGTATAATTTCCTTCATAAGGAATACCTTGACCTCTGTCTAATTCCAAAATCCAACCTGTTACATTATCCAGAAAATAACGGTCGTGTGTAACCATAACAACTGTTCCCTTATAATCTTTCAAATGGTGTTCTAACCAAGCAACAGACTCGGCGTCTAAATGGTTTGTCGGTTCGTCTAACAATAACATATCCGGTTTAGATAAAAGCAAACGACACAAGGCAACACGTCTTTTCTCTCCTCCTGAAAGTTTTGTAACATCTGCATCTTTGGGAGGACAGCGCAACGCATCCATAGCTATTTCTACAGTTCTTTCAATATCCCAACCGTTCAAAGCATCTATTTTTTCTTGAAGAAGAGCTTGTTCTTCAATCAAAGAATTCATCTCATCATCAGTCATAGGTTCTGCAAATTTCATAGATACTTCTTCAAAACGTCTTAACAATTCAACAGTTTCACCTAAGCCGTCCATAACGTTTTCCATTACATTTTTAGAGGCGTCTAATTTCGGCTCTTGCTCCAAATAACCGATTTTTACTCCTTCTTGAGCCCAAGCTTCACCATTAAATTCTTTATCAACACCAGCCATTATTTTTAATAATGTTGACTTACCGGCACCGTTTACACCCAACACGCCGATTTTAGCACCAGGAAAAAATGATAAACTGATATTCTTAAACAGCTCTTTTCCACCCGGAAATACTTTGCTTAAATTTTGCATAACATAAATATATTGATATGATGCCATTTCATTGTTCCTTTACGATTTTTATTTTAACACTAACGACTGTTTTCTTGCTGTCTTATTTTTTGATATATACCTTCTTTTTTAGCTTTTTGATTTCTTTTAGCTATAATTTTATCATAGTAAGCATTTAACACGGAGCGCTCATCTTTGCTCCTGTCATAAAGATAATTTGGATTATATTTTTGGCGAGGAATTATAACTTTGCCATCAGGCAATTTTAATTTGCCGTTTTTATAAAGTTTTGAATTGAAAATATTTTGATTATTAAAACGTTGATTTATTTCATTACAACCAAACAGTCCGTCTTGTTTTTTACTCATATATGCTTCAGCTTTGGCTGAATTATACTCAAACATACCTTTAGCTTGTTCCTCATCACTTTTAGCAGAACTAACAAGAAAAGTTCTGGCTATAAGTTCATAGGTTGGATAACGTTCTGCACCACAAGCAAGCCCTTCACCAGCCACATACCCAAAACTTTTTACATCTTCTATATAGCTATTATTTGCAAGAGCTTTTCCACTCAATAGCGGTAGTATAAGCGTAAGTATTCTAATGCTTTTCATTACATTCTCAATCTCAAAATTTATTTTTTTTGATTATAGCGATAAATTATTCTATTTCAAGTGAAAAAATTATTTGACAATTTAAAACTATTAGCGTAAATTCCTTGTAAACTTTTATGTAAGGAATAAAAAAATGAAACTATATAGCTCTTTGAAGTCTAAAAAGGCACGCTCTAGAGGTTGCAAACTCGTTCGTCGTAAAGGACGTCTTTATGTTATTAACAAAAAAGAACCTAAATATAAGTGTCGCCAAGGTTAATTAGACGTTAAAAATTAAAAATCGGGTAAATAGCCCGATTTTTTATTATTTTAAACACTTTCTAATATTGCTATGGTATTTACATATTCTTTCTCATTTGATATTGTTATATGTATTTTGAAATTTTGATTACTTGATAACAAATATGCTCTAGACAAAGCATTATTATATAAGTTTACTTGAGGGGCACCCAATTCATTATGAACAATTTCAACATCTTTTAACGTAATCCCCTTTTGAAAACCTGTTCCCAATGCTTTAGAAACAGCTTCTTTGGCAGCAAATACAGTAGCAACGGATAATTTTAAGGTTTCTATATTTCTAATTTTTTTACGAGTTTTAAGTTCTTCTATTTCTTTGTTTGTCAGATATTTTTGAACAAAGCGCAACAAAAACTTTTCTTCTTTATCAAAGCGTGAAACTTGAACAATATCACAACCCAACCCTAGTATCATTTTTACCTTCCATCATTATTCGGACTTGATAAGGCCTTAAAAGCCATATAATAAACTCCCCACCATACTATTATATAGTAAGGAATACACCCCACTAACATCGGCAAGAACATAGGCCAAATATCCGTCAAAAACAAATTAAAGTCAATATTTATGATTGAATGATATAATTTTAAAAAAAATATCTTAAAATCCTGTTCTTGCGGAGTTACTTTATATGCCAATAAAAAATATCCCGTATGTAATGTCAAATACCAAATAAAAGGAAAAGTCCAAGGATTACCAAAAATTGTCCCTAATGTAGAGGCCACTCCGTTTTGTTTGGTTACCTTAGTTACAAATAACGACAACAATATATGAAAACCCACAAATGGAGTAAACGACATTGCAACACCGGTTGCAAATCCTTTGGATATACTCTTACGACTACCTTTGATATTATTGAGTTTTTTTAAAATTTTTATATATATTTTTTGAAGTTCAGGTCCTAATTTATTGATTAGGAACATACTTCCTCCTTTATGCTCTTGATACAAAACTTATAACTTTTGATGACTTAAGCGCTGATATTATATCATTCAAGTGGTCTGTATTCTTAATATCAACATCCACCAATAACTCAAAATAACTAATTGTTCTGTATACAATATTCAAGTTTGTAATATTTGCATTTTGTCTGGCAATAAGGTTAGATAGTTCCCCTAATGCTCCGGGCTCATTGCTAATCATAACCTTAATTCGAGCTGTATGATTATCTGCTTCAGCACCTTCTCCCCAAGAAATATCCAACCAGCGTTCCGGCTCATCGGCATATTTTTCCAAAGCTTTACAAGATAGCGAGTGTATAGCAACACCTTTACCTGTTGTAACAATTCCAACAATCCTATCTCCCGGAATCGGGTGACAACAACCAGCAAAATGAACAGCCATACCAGTTATCAACCCCTCTATTTTGAGCGCTGTATTCTTTTTCTTTTTGGACTTTGTTAATTTGATTGAATTAACAACTTTGGTTATTTTTGATTGTTTATAAGCAGGATATACCGTTCGTAAAACATCCCATCCGGTAACCAACCCTTCCCCTACTTTAGCATATAAATCTTCTAAACTTTCACAATCAAAATTAGGTAAACTTCCGTAAATACCTTTCTCACTAAATTCCAAATTTTCTTGCTTAAACAATTTTTCTAGAATATCTTTACCTAATGATTGGAA
>JAFYWO010000137.1 GCA_017557925.1 Alphaproteobacteria bacterium
AGATTGTGTTAGAGCCTAAGTATGGGCAAAAATATGTGGTTGAACGTGATGAAGATGAAAAATTTGTTGCAGAACTTATTGAGTTAGAACTCAAGACAGAAAACAAAATGGTTGAAGGAGTTATTAACTCGTCTGTTTTAGAGGCTATGCTGGGTACTGGTGTGCCAAGAAGTGTTGTCGGTAATTTTATTAACATTTTTGCATATACGGTTGATTTTAGAAGTGATATTAAGGCCGGTAATAAATTTAAGGTTTTATTTGATAGAAAAATATCTCCTGAAGGTAAAGTGGTTAAAAATGGTGATATTTTGTATGCAGAATTGGATTTTGGGAAAAACAACAAAATTCAACTTTATCGCCATAAAGCTGATGATGGAACGGTTGATTATTATAATTCTAACGGTTTGGTATTAAAAAGAACATTGGATAGAAAGCCAATGGAATTTAGGTCTGCTCGTATATCTTCTCGCTATGGTTGGAGAAGACATCCTATTTTGAAGAAAAGAATCCTTCATAGCGGAGTTGATTATGCCGCACCTAAAGGCTCTCGTATTTATGCAAGTGGTGACGGTGTGGTTAAACGTGCTGAATGGGCCGGCGGATATGGTAAATATATTGTTGTTCGTCATAATGGAGAGTTTTCTACCGGTTATGCTCATCTCAACAGTTTTGCAAGAGGTATTAAACCAGGTGTTAGAGTAAAACAAGGACAGGTAATCGGATATGTAGGTTCAACCGGTCGTTCAACAGGACCTCATCTCCATTTTGAAATAATTAAAAACGGTAAAAAAATTGATCCGTTAAAAGTTAAGGCTGCAACAGGTGTAAACCTTGCAGGAAAAGAATTGCAACGCTTTAAAAAAACAGTTGCAGATATAAATGCAATGACAGAAAAACAACTGGATATTGCTGACAATAATTTAAATATACAGGAGTAAAAATATGGAATTAAAAGGTTCTAAAACAGAGGCTAATTTGCAGGCTGCTTTTGCCGGCGAATCTATGGCACGCAATAAATATACTTATTATGCTTCAAAAGCTAAAAAAGAAGGTTATAACATTATTGCGGCAAAATTTGAAGAAACAGCAAATAATGAGAAAGAACACGCAAAAATTTGGTTCAAACTTCTTCACGATGGTATGCCATCTACTGTAGAAAACTTAAAAGATGCAGCAGCCGGTGAACGTTATGAGTGGACTGATATGTATGATACAATGGCAAAAGAAGCTGATGAAGAAGGTTTCAAAAAAATTGCTGCATTATTCCGTTTGGTTGGAAAAATTGAAAAAGGTCACGAAGAACGTTATAATGCTTTGTTAAGTGCTTTAGAAGAAGGCAAAATT
Organism: Alphaproteobacteria bacterium; assembly: GCA_017557925.1. Taxonomy (GTDB): domain Bacteria; phylum Pseudomonadota; class Alphaproteobacteria; order RF32; family CAG-239; genus CAG-267. Next base: position 1,345 of record JAFYWO010000137.1, read on the forward strand.
TTTGAACGTCCTACAAAAGTTATTTGGGAATGTGCAAACTGTGGTCATCGTTTGGAGTCCTTAAATGCACCTGAATTATGTCCTGTATGTGAACATCCTAAGGCTTATTTCTTTGAGCTTCAAGAAAAGTTCTAAATAATAGGGTAAATTTAAGCGTCTAATCGCAAATGGAAGCCCCTCGTCGGTCGGGTCATTTACTTCTTTGTAAATTCCCCTCCCTCGGGGGACATTTGCTTCTATCCATCTTAAATTTCCCTCTATTATTACATAAAAATTTAAGCGTCTAATCGCAAATGGAAGCCCCTCGTCGGTTGATGTAAAACTCTTTATAAATTACTTTTTCGGGTTGATTAGATTGTATAAAAAAACCATCGGTTTTGCCGATGGTTTTGAAAAAGAGCCCCTGCGAGTATGTTATGGTTAGTATGTGTTTTCTTAGTATTAAAGTCAGAGGTTGGTAGACTCGCTGGGGCATATATTGGTTATTAGTTAGCATCATAACTTGGTTATGATGGTTTTTTATTTATCTAATTTAATTTATATCTTTATAATTCGCACAATTGTATTTCAGTGATGCCAGTTATATACTATTGACAAATTTTTGTCAATAGTAAATTAAATATTTTTTTCCAAATCGTTTATGCGTAAAATTTGAGGTAAAATTTTGGGGTTTTTAGTGTCTGGTTTATAATATATATATAACGGGACACTATTTCTTCCATAGCTTTCAAGTGCTTTTAGGATGTTTGGGTCTTTATTTGTAAAATCTGCTTTATAGAGTTTTATATTTTTTTCTTCTACCAATTTTTTGAACTTTTGGGTTCCGAGTGTTGTTTTTTCGTTTAATAAGCAAACCAAACACCATTTGGCAGTAAAGTTGATGAATACTTTTTCGTTATTGTTTAATGAGTTTTCTATTTTTTCTTTTGAATAATTTTGCCATAAAATTTCGTCTGAATTATAATTTATGTTAAGTTGGCTATATATTACCCAACCAAGCCACAAACAAGTAAGTCCTATAGGAATTGCGAGAAAATGCTTAAATTTTATCATCCAAGAACCTGTTTTAGGTAAAAATTTGGAAAAAGTTTTGGGATTAAGCTCTATTAAGGTATATGGTAGGGCGTAGCCCAAACTTAAAAATACAAAAATTGTAAAATAACTGAATGTATCAGAAACAAGTGCATATCCCAATGCTGTTCCCATAAACGGACCTGTGCAAGGAGTTGCTAC
>JAFYWO010000138.1 GCA_017557925.1 Alphaproteobacteria bacterium
ATAAACATTTCATACATTCTAAATGCATCTGCTCCATAAGCAGCAATTACTTCGTCGGGATTTACTACATTTCCACGAGATTTTGACATTTTTTCTCCGTTTTCAGCCAAAATCATACCATGAGATGTTCTTTTGTTGTAAGGTTCCGGTGTTGGAACATATCCGCAGTCGCATAAGAATTTATGCCAAAAACGAGAATATAATAAGTGGAGAGTTGTATGCTCCATACCACCATTATACCAATCAACATTCATCCAATATTTTAAAGCTTCTTGACTTGCAAATTCTTTGTCATTATGAGGGTCGCAATATCTCAAGAAATACCAAGAAGAACCAGCCCAGTTAGGCATAACATCTGTTTCTCTACGAGCACTTTTTCCGCATTTTGGACAAGTTGTGTTAACCCAATCCAAAGCTTTAGCAAGAGGAGAATCTCCTTCATCATTTGGTAAAAAGTCGGTAATTTCAGGCAATGTCAAAGGTAGCTGATTTTCAGGAACAGGTTGCCATCCGCAATGTTCGCAATAAATCATTGGAATAGGTTCTCCCCAATAACGTTGACGAGAGAAAACCCAATCACGAAGTTTGAAGTTAACCTTTGCTTCACCGATTCCTTTTTCTTTTGCAAATTCAATTGATTTCTTTATTGCTTCTTCTTTTCCTAAACCATCTAAAAACTCTGAATTGATATGTAAACCATCTTCTTCAAAAGCTTTTTCCGAAATATCGCCCCCATCTAAAACTTGAATGATAGGTAGGCCGAAAAGTTTTGCAAAGTCATAGTCACGTTGGTCATGCGCAGGAACGGCCATAATAGCTCCTGTTCCATATCCGGTTAAAACATAGTCAGAGATAAAAATAGGAATAAGTTTTCCGTTAAAAGGATTCTTTGCCTTTATTCCTTTTAATTCCACACCAGACTTAGAATCATTTGCAGTTCTTTGAAGATCAGATTTTTTAGCAGTTTCAGTAACGTATTTTTTTATGTCTTCAAAGTTAGAAAATCTGTCTTTTAATTCATTAACATAAGAGTGTTCAGGGGCCATAACCATATATGTAACGCCAAAAGATGTGTCAGGACGAGTTGTAAATACTCTGAGCTTTTTGCCTAACAAGTTGCCTTTGTCATCTGTTATCTCAAAATCAAGTTCTGCACCTTCCGATCTACCAATCCAATTTACTTGTTGAGATTTTACTCGGTCAATAAAGTCAACATTCTCTAAGTCATCAATAAGTCTGTCTGCATATTTTGTAATTGCAATCATCCACTGTTCCTTATTTTTGCGAACAACTTCTGCTCCACATCTTTCACAACAGCCGTTAACAACTTCTTCGTTAGCTAAACCAACTTTACATTGTGGACACCAATTTATTGCAATTTTGTCTTTGTAAGCCAAACCTTTTTCATAAAACTTTAAGAACATCCACTGAGTCCATTTGTAATATTCAGGGTCGCATGTATTAAAGCATCTGTCCCAATCAAAAGAAAGACCTATAGATTTTAATTGGCGAGTAAAGTTTTTAATATTTTCCATCGTGGATATTGCAGGATGGATGCCAGTTTTTACCGCATAGTTTTCTGCAGGTAAACCGAAGGCATCAAAACCCATAGGATATAAAACATTATATCCTTCCATTCTTTTTTTACGAACAATAACATCCAATGCAGTATAAGAACGAGGATGGCCGACATGAAGGCCTGCGCCTGACGGATAAGGAAACTCTACCAAAGCATAAAACTTTTCTTTGTTTTTATCTATTTCTACTTTATAAGCTTTTTCTTCATCCCATATATTTTGCCATTTACTTTCAACAGTCTTAAAATTATATCTATCTTCCAATTCCCAATCTTTTTTCCATTCTTCAAAAGTTTCTTTTCCGTTATATCTGGCATCACTACCCATATCAAAAATCCTCATTATTCAAAGTTAGTGTTCTAATTTTACAAAACAATCTATCACAACGAAAAAAATATACAACAATTTTTAAAACTTTTTTATTAAATTTTAGCATCAGATAAGTCTTTAACCATTTTTAAGGCGTCTTCATTTGCTACAACCTTGTCTTCTAATTTTTCCAAAAACCAATCAATTTGTTCGCCTTCTTCCATAATCATTTGATAGAATTTTTTTCTATATTCAATAACCATACTGATATTTGATATTTCAATATCAACAGCCTGTATTTTTCCTTTTTCTCCTCTTATGAGTTTGAATTCAACGGGTATTTTTTCAACCTCAATATTGTTTACTAATTTACTTGCATCAATTAAGCAATTAACTGTGGTAAATTTTGGGTTTTCCTTAATTTCGCTAATTTCAAAACCGATATCTGAAGAATTAAATTTTAGATTAAATCTTTTATACAAACTTAGAATATAACGTCTAAAAAGGATACTGTATCTTCTTTTTTGTTCTTTGTTCATTTTTTTGCCGTATTTGCCGATAACAAACTTTGAAACATAATCAAGGTTAACATCTTCTAATAACATTCTGTCAAGAATGGAATGTTTTTCTATGATATTTGACATTCCCAACGTTTGTATCAGTTCGTGTCCTTTTTGGGTTGCCCAAATATGTGCCTCATTGCCAGGGACAGCAATGTTTGTTGCAAAAGCATTGCTATAAAAGAAAAATAAACCTAAAAACAAAGAATATAAAAACTTAATCATTCAGTTACTCCAAACATTACCCAAAAATAGTATCATATTTTGGTTAAAAAATCAATAAATCATTTGAGTATAACAAGATTCTCAAAATCTGTTTTTTTGTATAGTATATTGATTATTTCGGGTATAAATACCTGTGAATACTTGGTTTCTCCATACATTCTTAAAGCCCTTAAATCAACATAGTTTTTAGTGTAAATAAATTTAGGTCTTTTGTTTATAACATCAACATTTATATCTATTAGGTCTTTAACTCCGAACTCTTGTTCCATAACAGGTATAAGCATATCTAAACCAAACCAATAATAGTTGGCATCCTTTCTGTAAATGTTAAAATTTTTATCGTATCCGTTCATAATTATATCATTGTCAGAAGAGTTTTTATGAACATATTTTGCTAATTTATAATGCTCGTAGCTGTTATATTTATCGGAAGAATAAGCTAGAGTATTAAAGCTAATACCTAGTTTCAGAAATAAACCTAAAATTACAAAAAAGCTAATTATTTTATGAGATGGTAGGAGCTCTTTGGTAACAACAGATAAAACCAAAGAAAGCAAGAACACAAATAAAGTATAATAATTAGGGTGAGGGGAAAAATAAAAATTTCTCATAAAAAATTCAGCTAAAAACAATAATGCAATAATCTTAAAATATATATTTTCCTTCTTAAAAAAATAAATAGAAAAAATAACTCCCAAAACATATATTCTAAACACAAGGTTTGATAACCAAAAAGAGCCTCTGTCAAAATAGTAAACCAATGCTTGATTGAATCTGAAATTTAGAGCAAAATACTCAAAAAAAGTATCTTTACGAATTAAAAATAAAACACATAAACCTACAAGAAGAATGGAAGGAAATGCCGCAATAATCACTTTTTTCAGTTTCATCTTTTTTGTAATAATCATATAAAGTAATATTACTTCTACCACACACAACAATAAGCCTATTTTTTGTAAAAATAAAAGAGATATACTAAAGCACAAAAAGCTAATTATAAGGTGTTTTAAGGTGTTATTTTTTAAGTAAACAAACCAGTAGTAAATGCCCATTATAAAAAAAAGATTCATAAAGATATCTGGTCTGAATTGATAAAAATTGTATATAGTGATTATATCACAAAGACTTATAGCTAAAGCAAGCATCGCACCGGATTTATTTGTAAAAAATAAAGCAGTCTTATAAATAAAAAATAATGTAATTAAAGAAATTCCAAAGCTAATTCCACGCATTACATAAAAAATCATAACATCGTCATAAAATAAACTAACAATGGGGGCAGATATATACCACAATAAAGGATGATGATGTTCAAAAAAATCTTTGTAAGGAATTTGACCAATGCTAACAAGCCAAGAAGCATGTAAATGTTCAAACTCATCAACAATTTGAAAACCTGAATATATAGCTCCATATATCAAGACAAGCATTGCCATATAAATAAAAATTTTTAATGCGTGGCAAAAAGCATTCTCATCAAAATCTTTTAGTTGATTTCTTAAAATATCAATCATAATTTTTTTACCTTCTTATTTATAGGAAAAGCGGTTTTAAACCGCTTTTTTCTCCTCGTGGTAATCAGATTCCGTATTTACGGACCAAATATCTTCACGGTCTGAACAATTACCTAAAATAAAATCAACCGTTTTCATTGCGGCCAATGTAGAGTGATCCATATTATTGTATCTGTGCATACCATTTCTGCCAACAAGGTATAAGTTTTTTATGTTGTTTACATAATTTTTTATTTCATCAAACCTATCATACGTTCCAAAATAAGCTGGATAAGCTTTTTTTACTTTATGTGTATATGCATCTCTTACATCGTCTTTATCAAAGATACCGATTTTTTGTGCTTCATCTATTGCAAATTCAATAAATGTTTTATCACTATCTGTCCAAATATGGTCTTTTTCATTACAGAAATATTCAAGTCCGATCCAAACTTTATTTTTGAAATCATCCACCAAATAAGGGCTCCAGTTATTAAATACCTGTATACGTCCCAATTTAACTTCTCTTTCTTGAACATAAATCCAAGTATCAGGGACTATATTATTAACTGTTTTTATTGCTGTATTATTTTTTAATTTCAGTTTATCTAAAAGAACTCCTACGACTCTGAAATCACGATACATTAAGCCTTTTGCTACTTCTGTAATATTTTCTGGAATGTCATTCATCGATTCTATCAAGTCTTTAACAGGCATTGTAGATATAAAAATATCTCCTTCATAAACTTTTTTGTATCCTTTTTCATTAGTTGTTTCAACCGCAACTATTTTGTTATCTTCTTTAATTATGCGAGTTACTTTTTCATTAAAATAAATTTTACCGCCTTTATCTTCTATCATTTGAGCAACATTTTGCCATAAATGACCAGGGCCGAATTTAGGATAAAAGAAACTTTCTATAAAACTTGTTTCAATCGCTCCACCTTTTTTACCGCTGATATTTTTTAATATCTGCTTAATTACTTTGAGTATGGATATTCCCTTGATTCGCTGTGCTCCCCATTCGGCAGAAATTTTATTACAATCAATGCCCCAAAGTTTTTCTGTATAGTCTTTGAAAAAAGTAAGATATAATTCTTTACCGAAACGGTTAATCATAAAATCTTCCAATGACTTTTCTTCTTTAATAGGGAAAATAAGCGCTTTCATATATGAACAACCAATCCTAAACATTCTCCATAGGCCAAGACCTTTTATAGTATCCATATTAAGGCTTACAGGATAGCTGAAAAATGTTTTTAGATAATAAATGCGAGAAAGTCTGTTGCGTTTTAGCATTACCTTGTCTGTTTTTTCAGGATTAGGTGCTTTTTTTAATTTAGAAAGCTCTATTTCTCTATTGAGCAGTTTGTCATCTTTAGATGGTTTTCCTTGTAAAGGCAATATATCAAGCCACCAATTCATAACCCTGTCTGATTTAGAGAAAAATCTATGTCCACCCATATCTATTTTATTGTTTTTATAATCAAGAGTAGCACTTATTCCGCCTACAAAATCATTTTCTTCCAGTATGACTGGTATTATGTCTGAACGTTCAAGTAATTCATAAGCAGAGGTTAAACCGGCAGGACCTGCGCCTATAATGATAGCTTTTTTAGTCATAAATTCTACTCCTTCCTCTATTAACAGATAATATATACTTATCAGATATAAAATATTTTTGCAATAATTTGAGTATAATATGTTAATATTAAAAAACTTTAAAAAATTAGAATTTATATCAAGAAAGGAGTGGTTTCCCACTCCTTAACTTTTTTTATTATAGATGAAAAATTATTTTTTCATAACTTGAACACCAGGAAGTTCTTTGCCTTCCATCCACTCCAAGAAAGCGCCCCCTGCAGTGGAAATATAGGTGAATTTATTTGCAACACCAGCATTTTCTAAAGCAGAAACTGTATCGCCACCACCAGCAACAGATGTTAGTTTTCCTTCTTCTGTTAATTTAGCTGCGTGCTCAGCAACAGCATTTGTTGCCTTATCAAAAGGTTTCATTTCAAATACACCTAAAGGACCATTCCAAACTAAAGTTTTGCATTCATCAAGTTTTGCATTGATAGCTTCAATAGTTTTTGCACCTACATCAAGAAGGCTCCAACCTGTTTGTGGAATGTCACTTAATTCAACGGTTTTATGTTCAGCCATTGGTTTAAATTCTTTAGATACAACAACATCTTTAGGTAAAATAATTTCGCAATTATTAGCCTTTGCAGTTGCCATAATCTCTTTTGCTGTATCAAGCATATCCATTTGAACCAAAGAGTTTTCTTCATTGATTGTATCAATACCGTTTGCTTTCATGAATGTATGAGCCATACCGCCGGAAATAACAAGTTTATCAACCTTTTTAACCAAGTTGTTTAATAAGTCTAATTTAGTAGAAACTTTAGAGCCGCCAACTACTGCAATTAAAGGTCTCACAGGATTGTTTAATCCGGTAGATAAAGCATTAACTTCTTCAGCCATCAAAAGTCCCATAGAAGAAGGACGTTGTTTTGCTGCAGCAACCATAGAAGCGTGTGCTCTGTGAGCTGTAGAGAATGCGTCAGATACATACACATCACAAACTTTAACTAATTCTTTTGCGAAAGTTTCATCGCCTTTCTTTTCTTCATTATAAAAGCGTAAGTTTTCTAAAAGTAAAATTTCATCATTAGACATATTTTTAACGGTATTTTCAACAACTTCACCAATACAGTCTTCAACAAAAACAACTTTTTTACCTAAAGCTTTTTCTAAATCTTTTACGATATGAGAAAGTGAATTTTTCATGTCGCCTTTTCCTTCTGGTCTTCCAAAGTGTGAAATAACAACAACTTTAGCACCTTTTTCCATTAAGTTTTTAATGGTTGGAACGGTTCTGTCTATTCTTGCTGTGTTAGTTACGTTGAAGTTCTCATCCATAGGAACGTTAAGGTCTGCTCTTAACATTGCAACTTTACCGGACAAATCACCTAAATCTTCAATTGTTTTGTATTCTGTCATAAATTTTTCCTCTAAATAAAAAATCCCTGCGTCAAAAAGGCACAACAAAATAGCCACTCTAACGCAGGGATAGATATTAACCGTTTACTTTAGCCATATGTGCAACAAGGTCTAATACTTTATTAGAATAACCCCATTCATTGTCATACCAGCTAACAACTTTAACAAAAGTATCTGTTAATTGGATGCCGGCTTTTGCATCAAAGATAGAAGTTCTTGAATCACCTAAGAAGTCAGAAGAAACAACTTGGTCTTCTGTGTAGCCTAAAATACCTTTTAATTCACCTTCAGAAGCTTTTTTCATAGCTTGGCAAATTTCTTCGTATGTAGCAGGTTTTACAAGATTAGCTGTCAAGTCAACAACAGAAACATCCAATGTTGGAACACGGAAAGCCATACCTGTTAATTTACCATTTAATTCAGGAATAACTTTACCAACAGCTTTAGCAGCACCTGTAGAAGAAGGAATAATGTTGCCAGCAGCAGCACGACCACCTCTCCAGTCTTTAACAGATGGACCATCAACAGTCTTTTGAGTAGCAGTTGTTGCATGAACGGTTGTCATTAAACCGTCTTTAATGCCGAAAGTGTCATTCAAAACTTTTGCAATAGGAGCCAAGCAGTTTGTTGTGCAAGATGCGTTAGAGATGATGTCCTGACCAGCGTA
>JAFYWO010000139.1 GCA_017557925.1 Alphaproteobacteria bacterium
CTCATCCTGTCTATATTACTCAAAGTGCTTATTTCTAGGTTCCTTGAATATATAAACATTATATAAAATTTGTATTCATATACTGCCTACATATCCTCTTTATAGTCTTATTTACGATTTTTTATAACTCGTCATCCTCTCGGTGACGACCGCAACAGTCTGTCAAGATTTCTTCATCTCGTTCCCTGCCGGTGAAAGGGTTTATATATCCACCTTTTACAGAAGTCAACACTTTTTTTTAAAAAAATTCATTTTTTTTTGAATATTTTTTTAATAAATCATTAAACCATTGTTTTTATGCGATTTAAAATGTGTGGTCTTTTTATCATCTTATACACTATATTAAATAAATATATACACAGTCTTATATGTATTAGTTTTTTTAAGTTAAATTATGCTTTTTTTATTTATATAATCTCATAGCATCATAAGATAAACCAGTTGCAACAGAAGAAAGTTTATTATCTTCAGAGATTCTTGCATTAGGAAACATATTTAATATTGTATTCTTTATATATGGAATCTCTGTTGAACCTCCTGTTAATATAACAAGACCTATTGATTCTTTGTTTATTCCTGCACTTTTTATACATTCTTCTAAAGAACAGGTTATCTTTTGAACGTTTTGCTTTATGGAATTTTCAAAATTATCTACCGCTAATGGTATTGTTGGCTTTTGAGACAAGAAATGTAATTGCGTTGTTATTGTCTGTGATGTTGTGAGCAGAATCTTACTTTCTTCTACTTTATTTAATAATGTATGACCTAATTCTTTATCAGCTATTTCATATAGATTTATTACTTTATGCGGTTCGGCAGAGGAGTCGTATATTTCTTTAATATTTTTTCGCTCTTTATATGTATATAGTGAATTTATAGAACTCCATTCTGACAACATAACATAAGGTTGGTTTGGCACAGGCAAGATTCTGTTTGTATATGGATTTGGTTTTTGCAATGTTTCATAGCCTAAATAATGCATAAAGCATTTTAGTGATAAATTTGCATCAAAATCATTTCCGCCGATTCTTATACCTGTATTTGCAAGAATGTCTTTTGCTCGGTCTTTTGCCGAATCTTTTTTTCCTAATCTTATTATACTAAAATCTGATGTACCTCCTCCTATATCTATTACACAAGCCAACAATTCTTTTTCTAATTTTATCTCGTGAGTATATGCTGCGGCTATCGGCTCATATTGAAAAGATATATTTTTAAAGCCGGCAAGATGAGCTATTTTGCGCAAAACAGACTCGGCAATAACATCTTGCTCAGGCGCAAAGTCTTGAAAATGAACAGGACGACCTAACACAACACTATCTAATTGGGTGTTTATTTGAGATTCTGCTTTTTGTTTTAGGTATTTTATAAAATGTAGAATTATATCTTCATAATCCATATAGATATTGTTTACCTCTGTTTTTTGGTTCATTAAATCTGTTCCGAGAATCCTTTTCAGCGAGCGCATAAAACGACCTTCTTCTCCTTCAAAATACAAAGAAACAGCTTGGTGACCAAAGAACGGTTTATATGTATTATTTTCAGGAAAGAAGATTGCGGTTGGAATCGTGGTCTTATTGTTACCAAATGTTATAAGACTCGGTTTTTTATTATCTTCAACAACAGATATGGCTGAATTAGTGGTACCAAAATCTATTCCACAGTAGTTAGCAAACATATTTCCTCCTCTTTTTTTGCAAAACTTTGGTAGTTTACGAATATTTTTTAGCATTTCAAGAACTTATTGAAATCATTTTAAAATTTTAACCATTTTTTAAACATTTCACTTGAACGAATCCATTTTTTGTGATATATTCATCTTATAAATAAGAAGAATAGAATCCTAAAAATATAGACCTTAACAAACCAACTCTCCACTGTTGTTGTGCAACAGTGGTTTCACTTTTTGTAAAAAGATAAAACTATTTGTTTGGCATATAGAAACGTATATTTATTTTATAAAATAAAATTTAGCGGTTTTTATTGAGAATCAAAAAGAGGTAGCCCTTTTTCCATTCTTGTCTTTTGTTGCTCCATAAGTGTTGCTATGTTTAGTTTACCGCTACGCAACATTGTTCTTACAGGACAACCGCTTACAACACTCGGATTTGCAAACAAAGCCTCTGTTCTTAATCGCTTTGGTGTTCCTATCAAATTTTGGTGTATACAAGCAAGCAAACCATTTGCTAACAACTCGTAAGCCATATCTTCACTTATTCCGCTTGATGCGGCATACTTTGCTAAAGCATTTATACCATCTCCGACATTGTTTGCGTGTATAGTGGAAAACACTAAGTGTCCTGAAGTAGCTGCACGGAGAAGTTCTTCTGCAGCCTCCGGAGAACGAATCTCTCCTAAATATATATAACGAGGTTTTGAACGCAGAGCAGATTTTATACCTTCTTCCCATTTACCATTCGGAGGTGTTGTTTGTTTACATAATCCTAAATCACCATATACTGTTTTATATACTCCATCTAAAGGCATTTCTATTGGATCTTCAATGGTGAAAGCATATCCTCCCTCTGTTTGTAAATATTTTTTTATAAGTGATGCAATGGTTGTGCTTTTACCGGTTCCGGTTGCTCCTGCTATCAATATCAGACCGCTTTTATTAGCAAGTGTCAAAAGTTGTCTGTACACACCTTTTGGGAGTCCTAATTGTTCTAAATTGGGAACAGATGTCGGCATTTTTCGGGCACAATATTGTTCGCCTTCTAAAGCAACAGTTCTCTCTATACGGTAATAATATTCTTTAAAATATACGGAGTAGCTGGAATTATGACCATCATATCCTGAAATAACTTCGTTTATAAAATCTTCCAAGTCTATAAAGTTTGCTACTTTTAAACCGCTGCTGCTTTTACCGCTCCACATAAAACAAGTTTTGTTTGGTGTTATATATAGGTCAGAAAATTTTACATCATTTATATATTGAGGATTATTGTTTTCTACTTTATTAGCAAGCGGATTTGCTTCTTTTTTTAGAAGCTCTGCGCTACTCATAACACCCTGTTTTGAAGCATTTGAGTGTGATTGTATTGTTTTTTTATCCTCGTTTGATGTATCCATTTTTCACCTTTTATTTTATTAAAATAATGGTTGACCTCTTTCCATTTTTCCTTTTTGTTGTTCCATTTGTGTTGTTGCATTGATATTACCTGAACGCAACATACCACGGACTTGGCAACCAGCACTTAAATCAGGATTTGCGAATAAACATTCTGCACGAATATGTTTAGGTGTTCCTACTAATTCTTGGTAGATACAAGCAAGCAAGCCATTTGCCAATAAGTTATACCCCATATCTTCTCCAACACTGGAAGTTGTAATGTAACGAGCCAAAATTTTTAGAGCATCATTTATTCCGTTTGCTTTTATTGAGGCTATAACAAGATGACCTGATGTTGAAATTTTAAGAACTTCCTCTGCAACTTCAGAAGAATCTATTTCGTTTAAATAAATATAACGAGGTTTTGAACGCAAAACGTGTTTTAAGCCTTTTAATTTATCCTTATTTTCAGGTGTTGTTTGTTTACATATACCCAAATCGCCTTTTACTGTTTTGTAGACTCCGTCTAAAGGTAATTCTACAGGATCTTCTACGGTTAAAGCATAACCTCCTTCTAATTGCAGATATTTTTTTAAGAGTGAGGCCATTGTAGTTGTTTTTCCTGAACCGGAAGAACCGGCTACTAAAATAAGACCGGATTTATCTCCTAAAGATTGAAGCATTTTACTTACACTCAATGTGTAACCCAACTTTTCTACATCAGGAATGGAAACAGGCATTCTGGAAATACAAAATTGTAACCCTGTTATGGTTTGTATAACTTCTACTTGATAATTACGTCCTTTATAATCTACGGAATAGCTTAAATCTTGTTTATTAAAAGCCTCTACTATTGTTCTGGCAAAATCCGGGAGGTCAATATATTTTGCAATTTTTAGTCCTGATGCGCTTATTCCGCTTTTAGTATAACAAACTTTTTCAGGTGTAATATACAATTTAGTAAATTTTGCATCATTTATCATTTGTGGTCCTGTATCTGCACCTTTGTTTGATGCTTCCCTCTTTAAGAGGGCAGCACTACTCATTACCATCGGTTTTACCGGAGCAGATGTTGTTTCTTTTGCTGATTGTTGTTCAGGGGTTTGTTTATCCATTATCCTCACCTTTTAAAAAAATTGTTTTATACATTGTAGTTTAGCGGTTTCTAAAAAATAGTTAATATTTAACACAAAAAAACAGCTCAAAGTATACACTTGAGCTGTCTTTTTGTTTAATCAGCAACCATTATAGAATATTTTTTTAAAAAGGTTTGCTTTAGCTGATATTCTTCAGGAAGAAGTGGCGATAGTGCCAACGGAATCATCATAACTTCTGAACATAAGAAGTCTTCACTTTTAGGGGAAGATATATTGATGTTATGTTCAAAAACATCATCAGTAAGACACTTGGCAAAAACCATTGCATACGACACTTGGTTTACACTAAAACCTATTTCTTGAAGAATTTTATGCATACGCAGGTATTTGTTCACATCAAACTTTTTCAAGTTTTCATCAAAATTGCCGATTTTACCGCAGTGAAGATAAATTTTATACGCAAGAAAAATAGCCGTTATTTCATAAAACTCACACTCAACACGAAAATTCGGTATAAAATTTCTAAGCATCAATATACGATGTTGCAAAATTTTAGGAAGTAACGAATATAATTTTTCTATATACGGAACTTGTTTTATAAATCTATCTATTCTGTATTGTTTTTGATTCTTTTTCCAAATTTGATGTCGTCTTTCCAATTCTGTGTCCGAATGAAAGTAAATACTCTTTCCTTCTTTGTCTACACCTCTTATTTGTGAGCCTAGTCTTGTATGTAAAAAGAGTTTATCACCTACTTTGGGTTTGTAGTCTTTAATATCTTCTTTAAGCATAGAAAAAATAACACCATCTTCAGATTCAATGAAAAAGTGATCTGAAAGTTCACTAACGTTTTTTACAATAATATTCATATCATAAAGTTTTAATGTTAATAATTATTTTGTTTGCGTGGTTGTTAGCATAATAAATTAGTGTTGTCAAATTTTTAATAAGAAAAGAAAAAACTGATTATGTTAAATATATAAAGCTAGAAAAATGCAAATAGGTTAGTTAGAAGCAAAGTTGATTTTGAAAAAAAGATATTAGAATTTATAAAAAATGGATTACCACGTCTTTTTGCCCCTCATAATAAAATGATTGTTTAATATGAAAAAGGCCACCTCTCGGTGACCTTGGAGATAGGAGCGGGTGAAGGGATTGATTCTCGCTTCGCTCTATCGCACAGGCGCTCATAGGCTTTTAGCCTACCGCCATACTACCGTCTGGCTTTCGCTGGTAGTCGAACCCTCTCTCCGGGTTCAAATCCCGCACCCTCTTTACCAATGAAAAAGGCCACCTCTCGGTGACCTTTTTGATTGGAGCGGGTGAAGGGATTCGAACCCTCGACATCAAC
>JAFYWO010000010.1 GCA_017557925.1 Alphaproteobacteria bacterium
AAAAGACAATCAGAAAACTGCTAAAAAAGAAAAAATAGAACAATATAAAAGCAGTTATTTGCAAGAAAGCAGATTTTCATTTTTGTCTGATAAAGATGTGTGCTTGCCTTTTGATGATATGTTTGCTCCATACGTTTATGAAGAAGATATTAACGCAAGGGTAGAGAAACGTCTTGCACAAGCTAAACCTTATAAAAATTCTGAAACAATAAGTTTAGGAGATTTATTAGAAAAAGCCGATGTAAAAGCTTATGAATTTCAAAGTGCAATAGATAAAGACAGTTTACTTTTACTAAGTTTTCAAGCCGGAGCAACTAATAAAGCTTTGGCTAAATCTGCAGATGCGGTAAAAGCATTTCGTCCGCAAGGTCGTTGTTTAGAAGGTGTTCAGGCTATATTTAGCAGAGCCGGTTATCAATATAGTAATATCATTTCTGGTGGGTCGCCAAACTGGCCTGAAAAGTTAGTCGGTTGTAGCAATAATTCGGCTTGTAATGCGTATGTGCCATTAGAAAAAAATGGTGATTTTGTTATCATAAAGTTAGAAAATAAAGCATACAAAAAACCTTACAGTTCAAAAGAAAATGAAGATATGAGGAGTTTTGTAAGACAACTTTCCCCCGGTTCAATCATTATTACGGATAACATAATTCCAGATAATCAAGAAACTCGTCATTACAGAAAGTTAGTAAAAGAATACGGAGCAGGTGGTAAAATACACGGTCATATCGCTGTAATGGATAATCGTAAATACTTTAAAAGTGACGGCACAGAGCCTAAAGGTCCTAACTTTTCAAGATATGGTCAAATAATAAGATTTCCGCTACCTAAAGATATAGAAATACCATTAGATAAAGCCAGAGAGATAATAGCAGAATCCGAGCGATTAAAACAAGAAGAAAGGGTACAACTTACAGAAAACTCTAATACACTTCCATATTCACTATGGTTACAATATGATAGAAGTTAAGATATACTAAAAACTTTACAAATTCCAAAAAATGTGATATTATAGATAATAATAAAGGCGGTTTTGCTGTTTGTTTTAGGATAAATCAATGATGAAACGTGAAGAATTAAAAAAACAGTTAAAGGAAGATGCTCAAAAAACTTGGGACTTCTTAAAACAAGGTGTGAAAACAATCAGTAAATATGGCTTATTAGCTATAGCACTTAATTCTCCATATACATCAAGCTCACAAGAGTTACAAGAAATAAAAGATGATTATAGAACAAGCCTTGAAAATCATAAGAAATTGGAAAATAAACTCTCTTTAACAAGTAACTATACCATAAATTATGAAGAAATATTCAATTATTTAGATTATATAACACAAAAAGAAGAAAAAACACCTGAAAAAAGAGCAGAAGAAACCTATACAAATATTGTAGACACCATAAGGGTTGATAACAATATCACAATACAAGAACTGATAGACGGTTGCGGTGTTACAACAGAAGATATACAACAGGTATTCTCAAAAGAAAAAGAATTATTAAAAGAAGTAATCCCCGGAAAAGTAGCAAAATCTATCGCTAAATCAGCAGATAAAGTAAGTGGCACAAATAACGGAAGATGTTTATACGGTGCTCAAATGATATTCCAAAAAGCCGGTTTAGGTAAAATCTTAGACGGAAGCAATCCTGATTGGAATGGAACAAAACTTAAAGGTTGCTCCAATAACTCTGCTTGCAAAGCCTATATTCCGTTGGAAAAGAGTGGTAAATTTATCAATGTAGTTTTACAAAATACAGCTTATAATAAAGCAAAAAATTCTGAAGAAGATAAAGAATTAAAAGCATTTTGCAAGACTTTGCCAGCTGGTAGTATTATCATAAACGATAACAAGATTGCAGATGAACATTTAGGTAGAAGATATGTAGAATTAAGTAACAGATATGGTGATGGTGGTGCAATACACGGACACATAACCATAAAAGATAATCACGGTTTATACAAAGAAGAGGGCGTAGCATTAGCTCCAAACTTCAGCAATTACGGTAAAGACTTTAGGGTATCACTTTCTGCGGATAGCACACTTCCTAAAGAATTAACCATTAAGTTGTTGACGGCCAAAGAACAAAGACTTGATAAAGAAAAAGATATGAACGAAAATAACATCAAGCGAGATTCTGTTCCTATACCGTATATCTATAGACAAAGTTACCAAAATTCATAAAAACATACAAAAAAAGGCTGTTTAAACAACAGCCTTTTATCTACTTATAAATAAAGCTTATCTGTAAGATAACTTTGTGCTTTAACTTTATAATGTTTTCTTTTATATACAAAAGAAATTTCTTTATTGCCGAAATTATAAACAAATAACATACAATTACTACCTTTTTCGTTGTATCTGACAAAAGCAATAACGTCATCATTTGTAACGGCTCTCACAAATCTGATGTGACCGAAGTCTCCCAAATAAAAGTTCTTACGCTCTTTAATATACTTACGAGTAGCATTAAGCATAGAATCTTTGTAGTTCTGATTGGAAACAGCTAATTTGTATTGTTCATTATCGGGAGTTAAAGCCATTTGGCGAGTCGTATCAGTGATTTTATCACTCATAGCAAAACCGGCTCTTGCTGCATCCCAAGGCATACCAAAGTTAGTCCAAATGCTTTTAGGGTCACATTGTTGGTTTTTGCATTTTTCAAAGTCTTTAGGATTAGCAAGACCTAATTCTTGTCCTTGATAAATGCAAATACTTCCCGGCAGAACAGTCAAAAGATGCATTAACATCTTTTTTTGTTCCAAAGTAGGTGTTTTACCGAAAACACGGCTTGCTTCACGCTCTAAATCGTGGTTACTTGTAGCCCAGTTAATCTTAGTTCCGTTAGGAATATAAGACAAATCACGGGCGATAGTCTTCTTAAAATCTTTAAGACCGCCATTTAAAGCCCCTGTAAAGAAAGCATCACAAGCACTATCACTAAATAGTTTAGAGATACGTTTATGTTCTTTCGGGTTTGTATTAAACCAATATTCCGCTAACAAAGTTTTGGGAACATCATAAGAGTTACACAAATCTTTCAAGCGATTAAGGAAGATTTCTCCCCCTTTGGTATTAATATCATACAAGCGGTTTTGTTTTCCTTTGTTAACACCTTGCTTAATAATGGGGTTATCACGAAGCAACGGGTCACAAGCATAATGCGTAACTGCATCAAGACGGAAACCGTCAACTCCCAAATCAAACCAGAACTTTGCAATATTTAACAATTCATCCTGCACCTTTTTGTTGTTAATATTAAGGTTAGGCATAGAATAGTCAAAACTATGCAAATAGAACTGCTGACGTTCTTCTGACCACTCCCAAGCGGTATCACCGTGAGAGTTCCAAATAGGGATCCAATTATTCGGAACAATAGGTTTTTTATCTTTATCAAAACCTTTAGCATCTGCCCAAACAAAATAGTCATCATACTTTTCAGCACGTTTTACACTTTCTAAAAACCACGGATGAGAGTCTGAACAGTGATTATAAACTTGGTCAATAATCACACGCATCCCCTTTGCGTGATAAACTTCGCACAACTCTTTTAAATCCTCAATAGTTCCAAACATAGGGTCAATAGCCGTATAATTTGTAATATCATAGCCGAAACCTGTTCCGCCAAAAGGATAAAAAGGAGTAATCCAAATACTATCAACTCCAAGAGAAGCGATATAATCAACTAAAGCTGTAACGCCTTTCAAATTACCATAAGCTCCTTTGTATGGGTCACTTTTGCTTCCCGAAGCATAATTAAACGTCAAAGGGTAAACTTGATAGATTACCTCATTATTTAAAATTTTCATAAAGTAATAAGATTAAAAATATAACATAACTTTAACTAACACGAACCCCCTATATACGATAAATTCGCCTCCAAGTCAAGCAAAATGCTCAATAAAATAAAAAAGATTAAAAATATTAAAAAAAAGTATTGCAAAAAAAAATCTTTTGTTTATAATAACTTTTGTTTTGATTATGGGTGCGTAGCTCAGTTGGTAGAGCAACTGACTCTTAATCAGTGGGTCTGGGGTTCGAACCCCCACGCGCCTACCATAATAAAAAGCCTCCTTTTAGGGGGCTTTTTTTGTGGTTAGAAGCGTAAGGTGAGAAGCCCAGAGAACGGGGTTCGACTACCAGCGAAAGCAAGACGTAAGTATTGCGGTCGGCTTTAGCCGATGAGCGCCTGTGCGAATGAGCAAAGCGAAATTCACCCCCCACGCGCCTACCATAATAAAAAGCCTCCTTTTAGGGGGCTTTTTTTGTGGTTATAAACTATCTTAAAAGTTGTTTGTTAGAGAATTTTGTAACGATAAATATAACCATATATAACAAAAAAAAGGGAAGCTTTTTAAGGCTTCCTTTTTTTATATCTTAGATTATCTCCACTGTTTTTTTGTAAAATAATGTGAGTTATATCTATAGCACTCAACATCACCTTTTTGAGAATATAAGAGATGCTGTTCACTTGTTTTTACAGAAGATGGATAACCTTTCCAAGTAGACCCATCTGAGAATATCAATGTGACTTCTGTTTCATAACCCAATCCACACGGGACTGTTAATTCGATTCTTGAAACAACCGTTACCTCAGTCCACTCAGAAACCTTAGGAGGCGTAAGTGCAATAATCAAAGATATTACTATAATATACGCCAACAAGGTAATAGGGTTGTAAAGCACATCCAACCAACTGCTATTTTTTTGTTTTTCCATAATATGGTAAATTTAAGGTTTATACACTTTTATTTATAGATATTAAAGCGCCAACAACCACAGAAATAACAAGCCATACTAACATTACCACTATGACTTCTGTTACAAAAGACACTATCAGAAATCCGCCACATAAAACAGAAAACAACAACACTGATACAGGAAGCAATATAGCATACCAACTAAAATATTTATTGTTTCGTTGCATAAAACAATCTCTAAACAAATGTCCAGCCATAAAAGCTAACCCTGAAGCCAACACAAAAAGAACTAAACCACCAATACCGTGTGAACTTAATTCCTTACAAAAAAGCATTAAATACTCTGTCATACACACAAAAATTTAAATTACACAATTATTTCATTCTGCCCACATTTTAGGAGTATTTTATGGAAAAAGCAACAAAAAAAACAAAAATCTGGCATTAAAACGTTTGATTTTTTGCAATAAATGATTTATTATCAAAAAAATTTCAGAACTATTATGTTAAATTATAAATATAGCCTTAAATTATGTTTACGGAAAAAGAAGTTAATGCAATGAACATCACTTTTGATTTTAGTAATCAATTTGCCATTGCAAGAGTTCCACAAAATTATGAGAAAGCAAATGAATTTGCTTTGGAATGTGTTTATTCGCTTTGGCCATACATTGCCAAGGTGCTTAATGTTGCATATTCAAAACTTGTATTGATTGCAATTAGCGGAAATAACAAATCAGTTGTATTTTCTTTTGATTGCCGGATGAGAGATTATCTCTATTGTCATTTTAATAAGCCGTCATTGATGTATGCTCAATTTTATGATGATGTAGAGCCGGAGTTGATTATTGAAAAAATGAAAACTCTTTATGAATAAACTTTTACCCTCACAATAATAAAATTGTGGGGGTTTCTTATTGCGTAACAACTAAAACCAATCCCAAAGTAATATCGGTTAATTTAATATTTACTATTTTGTTTTATAGTTTATTTGGTTAACTTTTGGAGGTTGTAATGATTAGAATTTTATTTGCTATTTGTTTAGTTTTATTGGTTTCGGCTTGCAGTCCTAACTATTGGCGTTGTTCTTACGGCAATCCGTCAAATTGGGATGCCAATACTTTGGAGTTTTGTAAGTATTATAAGCAAGGTTCATAGTTTTTTATAAATCTAAAAAAAGCAATCCGTAGGCAAAACCTTCGGGTTGTTTTTTTGTTATCTATTTAATAAAAACTTGCAAAATAAAAACTTAACGATTATCTCTAAAATATCAAAAATAGGAGATAATATGCAAATATACAGAACAGGTGGTGCGGTAAGAGATAAATTTTTAAATATAAAATCTCAAGATAATGATTACGTTGTCGTTGGTGCAACTATAGAAGAAATGGAAGAAAAGGGTTTTTTTAGAGTAGGTAAAAGCTTTCCTGTTTTTTTACATCCTCTAACCAAAGAAGAATATGCACTTGCCAGAAAAGAAAGAAAAACAGGCTTGAAACATCAAGATTTTGAGTTTGTTTTTGATAAAACCATAACATTAGAAGAAGATTCATTGCGCCGAGATTTTAGTTGTAATGCAATATATGAAAATATAGAAACCGGCGAAATAATAGACTATCATAATGGTATTGATGATATAAAAAATAAAATTCTTCGCCATATCTCACCACATTTTAAGGAAGACCCTTTAAGAGTGTTAAGGGCTTGTCGTTTTGTTGCAACATTGGATTTCAATTTAGCGCCTGAAACATTATCTGTATGTAAACAAATGGTAGAAGAGGGCGCTATATCGCATTTAAGCAAAACAAGAATATTTCAAGAGTTGGAAAAGTCTTTGCAATCGCCATATTTTTATCGTTTTATAGAAACAGCTCGCCAAATAGGTTTATTAAAAATCATTTTTCCGGAAGTAGAAGCACTTTTTTTAGTTCCAGAACGTTTGGATTTTCATCCCGAAAAAAATACCGGTCTTCATACAATGTTGGCGCTAAAAAATGCTCATTCAACAGATGCTTTGGTAAACTTTGCAATTTTATTGCACGATATAGGTAAAACAAAAACAAATCCATCTAATTGGCCATCTCATCATCATCACGAAGAATTGGGAATAGATGTCGCAAATTTAATCCTAAAGCGCATAAATGCACCTAATTGTTATAAAAAATTTATTCCGATAGCTATAAAATACCATATGGTATCTCATATTTCAGGTCAAAATAAAGAATTGATTATGGCTGAACTTGCATTGATTTTAGCTAAAAACTCTCAATGCAATTATTTAGAGCGTTTCACAAAAGTAGTATATGCAGATTTAAGAGGCAGGAAATTAGATAATTTTGAAGAAACAGAAAAAATATTTAATAATTTCAAACTTGAATTAAAAAGTTATTACCAAATAGCGATGCTTCCCAAAAAAGAGCTTATTTCTGATTTAGACGAACAAATAGAAAAACTTAAAAATAATCTTTTAACCAAAGAAGATTTTTATGCTCAAGAAATAACTGCAATCATAAATAGACATAAAGCAAATTAAAACACTTGGTGTAAAATATAAATTTTTCTTTAAAATAAATAAAAATAAGTCTAAATTAGATATATGGAATTTTGTATTTTTAACTTAAATTATTTATGGTGGTGTTATGAAAAAATCGCTGACATTGTCTTTGTTTATTACCGTTTCATTATCTACGATAGCTTTAGCAACAGATTCTAAATCAACAAATTTTAAGCTTGATAATAAAATTGCAGATGCTTATAAAATAAATGAAACATCAAAAACTTCAACACAAAAGTTAGAAAAAGCCACTAAGCAGAAAACACCATCTCCTAATCATAAAATAATAAAAGAAAACATATTAGGCGGTTATGTAGAAAAATTGTTAGATGATGAAGGACTTGTAATAGCAGAAAAAAAAGTTGTAGATAATAAAATTATAGAAAGCACCATAAATGAATATCATCCAAACAAAAAAATATCTAAAAAGATAATCTCCAGAGGCGAAGATAATGGTTTTTATGTAGAAGAATATTATCCAAACGGTAATATATCAAAAGAAGCCTCATACATAAACGACCAAAATAAACTGGGTATAGAAAAACGATATGATACAAAAGGCGTTTTACGTCAAGAAATTCCGTGGGTTGCGGTTAATGATAAAACCAGTAAAACAAATGCAGAGATTACAACCAAAAGAGAAGGTGAGTTAAAAACTTATTATCCTAATTCTAAAATAGCCGCAATATTCAGTGTCGGTAAAAAAGGTAATAATATTTTCTTAAATGAACACGGCGGAATGGTAAAACATATCAGCAATGCTGAATTGTTGGATTTTTCTAAAGAAGATTTGGTAGAAGATTGTCAAGGAATATCATTAAAGTTAAATATAGAAGAATTAGTATCTTTGTATGAAGACGAGGGAGATATATCTTATAATAAATGCGGATTACCATACAGAGAAAGTTTTGTTTATGAATTAAATGATATAAATGGCAAAGCAATCACGGTTGTTAGTTTTGATGAAACCGGAATGATACGAAAAATCACTCCATACATTAACGGTTATAAACACGGAACCGAACAAAAGTTTGACAGACAAGGTAACCTCACTGCAGAAATTACTTATGTAGAAGGTAAAAAAGAGGGCAAAGCCATTGGTTATTATCCGACAAACGAGATTGCGTTTAGAAAGAATTATAAAGATAATAAGGTAGAAGGTCATTTAACCTGTTATTTTCCGACAGGTGAAGAAGCCGCTGTAATACCATACAAAAATGGTATAAAAGATGGAGTGGCAAAAGTATCAAGTCCAAATCCCAAAGGAGTAGAGTTTAGAAAAGGTAAAATACTTGGCTTTAAAAGAAAGCCCAGAAAATTGGTATCTAAACTAAAAGACGCATCTCTTAAAGATGCAAATCAATGCTTAAACATTGAAGAAAAGAAGCAAAGCATAGAAAATACCATAAAAACTCAAGAGAACCGGATAAGAAAATCTTTTGAAATTACATTACCGAAAGAGTGTGAAGACCTTTCTGAGTTTGAGGGAGAAAGGAGTCGTTATGTATGCTATAAAGATGAGAAAGTTTTAGCCTCATATCCTCCGGAATATAACAAAAGACAATATGCTGTTGTGAGTTATTTTTATGATAACTCATTAAAACAGTATGAAATTCCATATAACGATCAAAAACGTCAGGGAATAACCAAAATATATGATGAAAAACAAAAAGTTATAAAAGAAATAAGCTTTGATAAAGGAGAACTAAAAGATACCAGTAGGACATATTATCCAAACGGAGTGACCGAAAATATGTTGTCTTTGTTTGATGATAATAGTCTTATTCTGGTTAATAACTATAACGAGGATGGAAAGCTTAATTTTAGCCTGAATTACGAAAAAAACGAAAGAAAACACGCCTATATTAACCAAGCAGACAAAAATAAGAATGTATATGTAAATTTCTATGAAGATAAGTTGGATAATATAAGGGAAGTAAATAATTCAAATCCGCTAAACTTTATAGATTATGATTTAGCGCTTAATGAATATGGTGTGTATAAGGATGGAGATTTAATTAAAGCAGGTAAAATTTGTAAGATAGAAAATAAGGCTGAAACTCTAGGCACTCCAACATTAGGACAAATAAAAAATACCCAAACAAGAGAAGAAAAAGAATTGCAAAAAGCAATTAATGAACTTGATAAGGAGATGATAGAACTAAGTAAAGAAAATTCTAAGCCGACACTTAAGGCTGAGCCCAAAGAGGAGATAAAAACAGAAACCAA
>JAFYWO010000140.1 GCA_017557925.1 Alphaproteobacteria bacterium
CGCCTTCGGCTCGCAATGATGGAAGGGGTGAGTGTGTGGCAAAATAGCGAGAGAGTTGTGGTGGCATGAGGAGTGTTCCTCTTTCGTCATCACGAGGAGCGTAAGCGACGTGGTGATCCATAAGAGGAGAGCCTAGAAGGATTTGCTTGATTGTTTTTTAGACTGGATTGCCACGCTTCGCTCGCAATGACGAGGGAGGATGGTTTGTTGTATACTGGATTGCCACGCTTCGCTCGCAATAACGGGGGAGGGTATACCGGATTGCCACGGCAATAAATTGCCTTGCAATGGCGGAGTATGTTGTATTGATTGCGGATAAAAAGAAATTGCGATGTGAGAGGGAGATGGTTGGGGATGATATAGGCTTGGTGTGTATATAGGAAAATCGGAAGATAATGAGCAAAGTTTTTATAAAAAAAGTTGACTTAAAAAAACTATATTGTATAACCTCTATTGAATTTTTTATTTTTATGATTGTTTGTTTGCTTGTGAAAGTAGACGTAGTGTGTAATGTAAAGTTCGTATTATATTATTGTGTTTGCTTGTGAAAGTAGGCACTTAATTGTTTCATAACAATATGGTTTTGGGTGGTAGTTTGTTGTGATAATAAATTACTCGCCTACTATGTAGTAGTAATCAGGGTGTGGATTTTATCCTCATATCCTGTTTGATAACATAAGGTATCTATTTTTTTAAGGTTTATAGGTATCTTTGTTCTGAATAATAGTCTTCCTTGTGAAAGGAGGGCTATTTTTTTTGTGTCTTAATAGATGTATTAAGTGCTTATTTTTGCTTTTTATCTATAATGTCGGCAACATCTTTCATACGGTTTATAAAAGTTTGTCCGTCCTTAAAGTAACGGGATTTTATGTTGTTTGATGAGTGTATGTTTTTTATTGTTGGGGCGTGATTATACATGGCGGTATAAAAAATAGAATTAAGTAGGAACAAAAATAACCAAAAAAGCTTTTTTCCAAGCGCAAAAAACAATAATGAGAAAAAGCAGGTAGCACCGCACAAAAAATAAAAAGTATATATTGCAGTAGGTGCGGAGCGAGTTAATTCTAAATCTTCTATAAAAAATAATCCGACAACACTAACGGCTAAAAATTTTAGGATGAAAATTGCGACTGTTAAGAGTATAAATAGCATTTTATTTTCCTTTTAGGGAGTGAAGCCTTATTTAAGGCGATAAATAAGGCTTCTGGGTCTAAGGGGTTTAAGCCCCTTTTTTGTTTACTAACATTTCTTTTATGCCGTCTACAGAACTTAATACGGCAGATGCTTCGTATGGCATATAAACAATCTTGTTGTCTTTGCCGGATGTCATCTCTTTCATTGTTTCTAAATACTTCATTGCAATTAAGTATTTGTCTGCTTGACCTTTGGTCTGAAGTGCTTCAATGATACGAGAAATGGCTTCTTTTTCTGCTTCTGCTTCTACCATACGAGCTTGAGCGATACCTTCGGCTTTTAAGATGGCTGCTTCTTTTTCACCTTCGGCTTGGCGGATGGCAGCTTCTTTTTCACCTTCAGCGATACGGATGGCTGATTCTTTTTGACCTTCTGCTTCATAAATCATAGCACGTTTTTCACGTTCAGCCTTCATTTGTTTATCCATTGCGGATTGAATGTCTGATGGAGGGGTAATATCTTGTAATTCAATACGGTTTACTTTTACACCCCATTTGTCGGATGCTGAATCCAAAATTTCTCTTAATTCGGTGTTGATTTTGTCACGAGATGTGAGAGTTTCTTGTAAATCTAATTTACCGATAAGTTGACGCAAGGTGGTTTGAGTTAATTTTTCTATTGCTTCATATAAATTTTCTACACCATAAACGGATTTTTCCGGATTGATGATTTGGAAATATAATACAGCATTGATAGAAATTGATACGTTATCTTTGGTAATCACACTTTGACGAGGGAAATCACATACTGTTTCACGCAAATCTATACGAGTTGTTTTTTGCATATATGATGTGGTTGAACCATCTCTGTAGTTAACTGTTACTTTTCTATACACTACTTTTGGGGTATCAATGAACGGAACAATAAAGTTAAGTCCCGCAGATAAAGTGTCTTTATATTTACCAAGACGTTGAATAATTACAACTTCTTGTTGTTCTACAATCATACAGCCTTTAATAGCAATGAAAAGGGAGAGGATGATTAAAAGTGTTAAAAATGTGGACATTATTTCTTTCCTTTCTTTTCTACAAACATGGTTAAGTCGTTATGACGGATAATTTTTACTTTTGAACCTTTTTTTATTTCAGGGACATCTTCTGAAGTGGTTCTTGCCTCCCAATTTTCGTCGTATACAGATATGCGACCGGTATAATAGTTTATATCTGTTGTAGCGGTTGCTATTTTATCAATGTATTGGGATTCAAAATTATGTGTTTTTTCTTCTTTAGGATTTATATTTAGTAGAGGTCTTAAGAAGAGGATAAAAATTATTGAGAAAATACAAAATATAGGGATTAGAATATTGTAGTTTTCTGTAAACACTCCCCAAAAAGCCGTAATTATTGAAGCAACGGCAAAGTTTAGGAAAAACATTGTAGGAGAAAAGATTTCTGCAATAAAAAATAAGACAGAAACAATTAAAAAAATAAGCCACGCAGACATAATTTGTTCCTTTAAAAATTAACTTTTAATTATTTAAGCAAAATTTTATTAAAGTATAGTTAAGTTGGTGGTTAAAGTTAAGATAAAATATGAGGGCGGTATTAAATATGGTGGTTGACAAAATAGATGTTTTGGGGTAATATCCTTTGAAATTACGATAATTATCATATTTTTATGATACACATTTCCATTGGGTTTGTTAGTCGCTTCAGAAGTTATTTTAAGGATTGTAAATTTATTTAGTGTAAGTTTCTTTTCTAGCGTATTTGTCCTTTGTAACAGTTGAAGTGTAAAGCTATCTAAAGGAGTAGCACAAACTAGAATCCGCATAAAAGTTAAAAAAACAACAAAATCTTATCCGGAGAGATTTTTTTTGGTTTATTTGGCTTTTATGAAATAAGGGATAGCTATAATGTAGTTTGTCCTTTATTTGGAAAACTGAAACGGGCGCCTTCGGGTGCCCTTTTTTTGTATTATATTGTTTTTTATGATTGACTTATTAAAAAAAAGTGATACTAAAATTAGTTCTTGAGTTAATTACTTGATGTATCATTATAAAATTTTTGTATCATGGACACAACGAAAAATGATGTTTTAAGTTTTTTTGATGTTGCTACATCAGAAGAATTGTTGGAGTATGTGTTGAATCATCGCTTAGCGTTTGATGAATTTGTTAAACTCATTGAATTTGATGATGGTAAGCCGATTAAGATGTATTTGCAGAACAATCAATTAAGTGTTGAGGAAGAATTGCATTTTTTGAAGTCTGCAAAATTGGACTATGTGGAAGTGTATTTTGCTTCATCTGCCTTGTCGTACAAGGGACAAGAATTTTTGATGCAAAATTGTGCACCGGAAATTGTGGAAGAATATGTGCGTTATCACGAATTGATTGAGGAATTTGAAACGCTATTGTTCCGTAAGGGATTTGAAAAGGCTGCTCAAATTTATGTATCGCACAATTCGTTGTTTGCCGGTTCTGAAATTCCTATGATGAAATTTGGCGGTGTTCGTATGCTTGAACGCTACATTGAACACGATGACTTGCATAAGGATGCTGAATTTCTGCTTTTGGAAGAGCCGTATTGTGAACTTCTTCCTAAGTATGTTTCTAAATGGAATTTATGTTCGGAAGTTGAAGGACAATACCATAAATAAAATTTTGGTATAGATAATAAAAAAGCCTTTACGTTATCGTAAAGGCTTTTTTGTTGGTTAATTTTAGTTACGACCGGTATCGGAAATTATATCTATAATATCGTCGTGATTGAGTTTGTGTTTTTCTCTGCTTCTTTTTTGAAGTTCTCTTATTTCTGTTTGGTATTTGATTGCCATTGTTGTTATGCTTGCAAAATCCGCAAGGTCTGTTTCTGATAATTCACCCCATTCTTTCATAACACGATTCTTGGCATTTTTACCAAACTCATCAAAGTTTTCAGGTAATACTTCTATTAGTTTTAAGTAATAACATTTGTTTAAGTATTCATCTTGATTTGTGGTAAATGCTGTTGCTCCATCAAAAGGTTCTTCGGATTCTACAATGTAGTTTTCTCTTATTACATTTTCAATATTAGGAGTTTCATTTAAGCCTTTGGCGTTTTCATTAAGCCAAGCAATTTTGTGCATTAGGTTTAGGTTACTCTGATGAACGCCACTTTTGTGTATGCTTATACATAAGAGTTTTTGTTTATCCATTTGTTTTTTTAGTATTTGTAATGATTTTGATTTATCATCATTTGTGCGACCTTGTCTTTTAGCTAAGGCTTCTTTTTGAGAATTGTATCTTGCTTCAAGCTCACGGTAGTCTTCATAAGCTTTGTGAGAACGTATATGGCTGAAAAAGATACAATTTTGTTTGAATTGAAATTCTATATAAAATTTTCTCTTAGTTCCAGGAATTGTAATTTGTGCCGTTTTTTTAATATCAAAGTAATAACGTGGATTATCTTTGATGTCTTTTTCGTAAAGATTGCGCTCTCCTTTTTCAAACTTGATGTATTCAGGAAAAGTTCTTTCCATATTTTTTATTATATTTCTAATATCGGAGCGGTGTTTTGAAGTTACGGTAAGACGATAAATGTCTTTAGGTAATACTT
This sequence comes from Alphaproteobacteria bacterium, assembly GCA_017557925.1. Taxonomy (GTDB): domain Bacteria; phylum Pseudomonadota; class Alphaproteobacteria; order RF32; family CAG-239; genus CAG-267. Next base: position 4,734 of record JAFYWO010000140.1, read on the forward strand.
CGTATTTGGCAATATCTAATAAGAAATGGTTATTTTGCGGAGTTTTATTTTCTTCAGTTAAGCCGTATTTTATGAACTCCTCAAAACTCATTTTAGGAATTTCGGTAAGTTTTAGCGGTGGAATTGCTTCTTCCTTATATGATTTTAATGGGATAGGATTTAATTTTTCTGTTTTGAAGTCATTAAATTCACGATAACATTCAGATATTAACTTTTCTACAGAGCGTTCAATACTTTTGATTGGCGGAAGTATGATAAATACGTCGTTGCTGTCATTGTTTATGTAGTGTAACATAGAGGTATTGCATGGAGCTAAATGACGAGTAAAATATTGGCAACGACGACCGTTTTTATTAGTTTCTATATTACCATCTTTTAGGTTGATGTTGTAAATAAATTCCGGATAACCTGGAGAGGTATTGGTTTGGAAAGAATGAACCAAAGCCTTATATATCAAACGATATTTTTCCATGGTGTCGGTGTAATATTCTTTTAGTTGTTCAAAATCACTATCTCTTAGGAAACTTAGTTTACTTCGCATTTCATCAGCATAAGCTTGAGCATCAAGGTCTATTGGGCGTTGAATGTCATTTATTTCTTCAGAAGTTAAATTTCTTAGTTGGTCTAGAGAATATGTTTTCATCTGCATCTGTCCTAAAATTTAATTTTTTTTGAGTATAGCACATAGATTAGTATATAGCAACTTTTTTTTGTTATAAAAATATTAGTAATTTGTGAGTGTTGCCATAAAAAGATGAGTTGACAGAATTATAGTTTTGAACTAAAATTATCTGATGTTATGTTTTTTTTTATAAAGGGGAAAGAAAGTGCATCCTTGGCATCAAGTTAAACATTATTTACAATCTCCGGATATTGTTCCTGCGATTATAGAAGTTCCTAAAGGCTCTCAGGTTAAGTATGAGCTTGATAAAGAAAGTGGTTTGATGAAGGTTGACAGAATTTTGTATTCTGCAGTTCATTATCCGGCTAATTATGGGTTTATTCCACAAACTTATTGTGAAGATAATGATCCTTTAGATATTTTGGTTTTGGGACAGGAGTCTATTCATCCTTTATCTATTATGCGTGCAAAACCTATAGGTGTGATGAAGATGATTGATTGTGGTGAAGCTGATGATAAGATTATTGCTGTTCACGAAGATGATCCGGAATATCGTGAATATAGAAATATATCCGAACTTCCTCAACATATCTTAAAGATGTTGAAACGCTTTTTTGAAGATTATAAAGTTTTGGAGAAAAAGCAAGTTACGATTGAAAGTTTTTTAGGCCCTGATGAAGCAAAATCTTTGATTGAAGAAGCAAGATTATCTTATGAAGCAAAGTTTGGAAGCGGTAATTTATGATAAAAATAAGGTATAGATTATGGATGCAAGAGAATTAGATAATGCTTTGGGCAAAAAAATAATAGAATTTGTTGAAGACAAGAAAATGCCGTTTGGTATAAAAAAGAGAAAAATTGAATATTTGATTAAGCAAGGTGCAAATATTGAAGCCAAGAATGAGCTTGATAGAACAGCTTTGATGGTAAGTTGTATATCAGGTGATAAAGAAGTTGCGGAATTATTATTAAGTAAGGGCGCTTTTGTTGAAGCAACAGACTTTAATGATGTGACACCTTTGATGTGGGCTTCTGTTTATGGACATAAAGACGTGGTGGAATTATTGCTCAATAAAGGAGCAAATGTTTGGGCAGTAGATAATTGCGGACAGAATGCTTTAAAATATGCTATGGATAATTGGCATAAGGATGTGATTGAAGTATTAGAAAAAAGCAAAAAGGCTAACAGTTATATTCCAAAAGAAGATGTTGATAAGGGATTTTTTTCAAAACTTTTTGACAGGTTGCGCTAGTTGAGCGCAATTTTTTTTCACAAATTTGATTTTTTACTTGTTTTTGTCTAAAAGCTGTGTTATGGTTACAGTGCAAAATGCGTATTATTATTTATTAAATGTATAAAAAAACAAAAAAAACATAGAATTATGAAAAATTATTTGAACAACAAGGTCATAACATTTGAAGTGACTGTAGATGAAACTGTTCGTTTTCAGAGCAGGAATCAGGACAAGACGTTGGTGTCTGATAAGGAATTGTTTTTTATCGGCAACAATTATTTCTATTATGTTTTTAATAGAAATGGAAAAAATTCAACTTATTCTTTAAGTGAAATTTCTGAAAAAGAATATTTCGCCAGAAAAGACGATATATTTCGTCAAAGACCCAATGGTAAATTCGGTACTTTCCAAAAAGGTGAAATAGAGTATTTTATCGGCTGTTTCAAAAAAAAGAAATGGGAAAAACGTATGCCTGTTACGGACTGTATTCTAAAAGAGGATAGTCCGTTGAAAAAGGAATATGACAAATTTGTCGGAGATCTTGCTAGTGAGGAAAATGTGCGTAAAAAGGATAAAGCTTTTTCAGAGTATCAATACGCTAATAGGTGCGGAGAGTTAGAGCGAAAGCTTGGCGTTTCTTACGTTAATGTTATGCGTATAGGTGTTGATGAAAAACAGCTTTTGGAGTTTAAGACCTCTTATGATGAGGCGATTAAAAAGCTTCGTTTTATGTCTTTTTCTCAGTTGAAAGTCTTACAGCACGAGATTTTCGGCAATTCAAGACGCAAACGCTTTGAGGCAATGACAAACCTCGGTATTAAGTTTTTTGATGCTGATGTTATGATTATGGACTTGAGTGCTTTGGATGCTGTCATCAATCAACCTTTGAAGGATTATGCAGAGAAAAGCATTAAGATTGCAATAGATTCTGCAATTGAGATGCCTTATGAGGAGAGGTTAATAGTTTATAACTCTCTTCTTAATGCAAACTCCAGCACCAAGAGGAAAATTTTAAGCCGTCTTGGGGTTGAGGCTGATGCTATTGATCTTAAGGTTTATCCTCTTGCACAAATCAAGAGGGCAATCCAAAATTCTTTAGGATTGGACAATTATTAGAAACAAAAAACCAGATAACTTTCGTTATCTGGTTTTTTGTTTTGTAAGCTTATACTTTCCACTTGATGAGGGTGACGAATTCGTCAAACGAGTAGTAAGCATTTGAGCCTTCTGTTGTTGCAACAATGTAGGTTGGACGTGAGCCTCTAAAAATGCGCTTTGCCATATCCATCACATCGTAAGCCGTGGTTTCGTAAATGTCGTTGATACGAATGTCAACGTTATACATGTTACCACGTCCAATCATCTGCCAAGCAGTTTCAAGCGCCTTGTCATCTGACTTGTCATACTTGTCAAGCTTTTCTGCCATTGCAGCGTTCTTTGAGCGCTCAGGGCGACGTTCACTTGCAGGAGTATCACAAATACGATTGAGTGCCTTAACAAAGACA
>JAFYWO010000141.1 GCA_017557925.1 Alphaproteobacteria bacterium
AAATTTATATATATAAAAAACTATAGAGAATAATATAGGAGAAGTTATAGATTTTTATAAAGCTAAAAGTGTTAAATACAGAGCTAAAAAGAAATCTTTACAAATAACCTAAAACTAAAAAATAAAATCTAAAAATGTTTTTTAGCTTATTTAGGATATAAAGTATATAGTATTATGTAGTATAAAGAAAGGAATGTAACAATGAAACAAACTCCGGACATATCTTTTGTTATTCCTATGTATAATGAGGAAGAGGTCATTGCAACATTCTTTGCCACAATGGAAAGAACATTATCAAAACTAAAAAAATATACATACGAATACATTTGTGTAAACGATGGCAGTAATGATAAAACTTTTTCTATATTAAAATCTTATGCAAAAAAACACCCAAACATAAAAGTTATAAGTTTTTCCCGTAATTTTTATAAAGAACAAGCAATATTTGCCGGACTTGCCGAAGCTAGAGGGAGATGTATAATTCCTATGGATGCAGATTTGCAAGATCCACCTGAATTGATATTAAAATTCTTAAAAAAATGGGAAGCAGGTTACGAGGTTGTTTATGGTATAAGAACGGACCGCAAAAAGGATTCATTCATAAAAAGAGCAACAGCAAAATTATTTTATAAAATTTTTAATATGATTGCAGAAAGACCTATACCGGAAAATACCGGAGACTATCGTCTTATGGATAGAAAAGTAGTTGATGCAATATTGGAAATAAAAGAGAATAAACTTTTTATGAAAGGCATTTTCAGTTGGGTTGGATTTAAGTCTTGCGGTATAGAGTATAAACGTCCTCAAAGGGTTGCCGGAGAAACAAAGTTCAACTATTGGAAATTATGGAATTTTGCTTTAGATGGGATTACATCTTCAACAACTTTACCTTTAAGAATATGGACATATATTGGCTGCATAATAGCCCTAATATCCGGTCTATATGCTATTTACATAATTTTTAGAACAATATTTATGGGAGTTGCAGTTCCTGGTTATGCTTCATTATTTGTATCAATACTGTTTTTCGGCTCTGTTCAGCTAATAGTTTTAGGCATATTCGGCGAATATCTTGGCAGAATATTTGTAGAAGTAAAACGTCGCCCTCGCTACATAATAGACGAGAAGATAAATTGCGAAGATTAACTATAATTTACCTTTTCTTCTTTTTAATCTGGATAATTTATAGCTGACAACAGAAGTATCACGACCTGTTTTAGCCAGTCTGTCATACATTCGTTCAATTTCTTTTTCTAAATAAGCAGTTTCTACATCTGCTTCTAATTTTTCTTTTTCTTCTTTCGTTCCTGAATTTTTTATAGCGCAAACTTCTTTAACAATATTATTTACATCTAAATTTGTTTCTTGTTTCTTTTTAATAAAATAAGGCAATTCATAAACCAACTGCCTAACATTGGCATAAACATCTTTTTTGTTTTCTTCACAAGTTCCATACTTATTTTTCAAAAGATTAAAAGCAATCTCAAGCTCAAAATCATTATCAACAACAATAAAAGGAATAGGGTCAGAAAACCCCTTATTTGATATAGATTTTAAAAACTCCAAAATATGATGAAAGAAACCGCAAATATTATACAAAATAAAAGGTTTCTTCTCCAACAAACCATCTTGCATAGCAACGCAGTCATAAGCAAGCTCGTCTAATGTTCCAACTCCCCCCGGTGCAAACACAACAAAATCAGCATTAAGCAATCTTTGTTTTCTTTCTTCTAAAGTTTTTGCAAAGATAACATTTATCCTTTTAATCATAATATCTTCAGAATCATAGAGTTCAAAATACTCTTTTGTCGTAATTCCTTGAATAGGAAAATCTCTTGAAGAGCATTGCTTTTCATTCCAGGCATCCATAACACCTCTTGCCACAGCGCCCATAATACCAGTATTTGATAAACCAAAATCAAGTTTAAAACCCATTTGAACAATGGTTTTTCCAAGCTCATAAGTTTCCTTAGCATAAATAGGATTATGCCCCCCTCTGGAGCCACCTGCTACAAAAACACGAATACCATCTTTTTTATTTTCTTTCAAAAAAGAGGATAATAGTTCTTCATCATTGTTACAAACAGTCTCGTTTTTGGTCATTATTTTAACTCCTCAATATCACCCATAGCTTGTTTTTTGTAAAAATCTTCAACAAATTCATCAAACTTATCTTCTTGCAAAGCCTTTCTAATACCTTGCATCAGGCGCTCATAATATCTAATGTTATGCCAACTTAAAAGCATTACAGCCAATATTTCATTACACTTTTGCAAATGGTGAATATAAGCTCTGCTATAATTAGAGCAAAGAGGACAATCACAACCTTCTTCAACAGGTCTGTGGTCTTCTTTATGTCTGGCATTTCTGATGTTTATAGGACCATATTCAGTAAAAGCTTGCGCAGTTCTTCCTGAGCGAGTAGGCATAACGCAGTCAAACATATCAACTCCACGCAAAACAGCACCGACAATGTCATCAGGTTTACCAACCCCCATAAGATAACGAGGCTTATCAGTAGGTAACATTTGTGGAGCATAATCAAGAACTTCAAACATCTTTTCTTGTCCTTCACCCACTGCAAGACCACCAATAGCATAACCATCAAAACCAATCTCTTTAAGAGCATTAGCCGATTCTTCTCTTAATTCCTTAAAAATACTACCTTGCTGAATACCAAAAATACCATAACCATCTCTGTTTACAAAAGCCTCTTTGCTTCTTTTAGCCCAACGCATAGAGCGTTGCATAGATTTTTTTGCAACTTCAAAAGTGGCAGGATATGGAGTACATTCATCAAAACACATTGTTATATTTGAATCAAGTTTATGTTGAATGCCTATGGATTCCTCCGGTGATAAAAAGAACTTCTTTCCATCAATATGGGATTTAAAACTAACTCCGTCTTCATTTATTTTTCTCAATCCTTGTAAACTCATAACTTGGAAGCCTCCGGAATCAGTCAGAATAGGTTTATCCCAATTCATAAATTTATGGAGCCCGCCCATTTTTTGAACCAAATCAGCACCAGGACGCAACATCAAGTGATAAGTGTTACCCAAAATAATTTCGGCCCCTGTTGAAGCAACAGATTCCGGCAACATAGCCTTAACAGTTCCACAAGTTCCGACAGGCATAAAAGCAGGAGTGTTAACAATACCGTGTTTTGTATGTAACTTACCAAGTCTTGCTTTGTTGTGAGTTTTTAATAATTCAAATTTTAAAGCCATTTTTTTGTTCCTTATTTTTCCTTATAAATTTTACTCCAAAGAGGTATTTCGTTACCGATTCCTTTTTTTAGTTCAGAAGCCTTAACAAAAGCCATTTCTCCGTTATCAAACATTATGCGAAGCCACTTATTATCAACTGTCTGTCCGGTTATTCTGACTGTTGTTCCTTTTTCTATTCTTTTGTAAACATCAAAGCTTTCATCAGCACCATGCATAGCATTAGTATCTTTGATCAAATGATATAACCTTTCCTTATCATAAATATCTATAGGTATATCAAAAATTTTTGCAACCGATATATCGCTAAATATTTTGCTTCCATTTATAAAATGCACTTCTTCCTTAATGATAGTCCTATTATTTTTTTGAATTTCAGCTTGTCGTAAAAAAGTAACACCTAAAACAGCTCCGATAACAGCTATCAAAATAAAAGGATAAAACAACTGAATTTTTCTTAATTTAGAAAAATTCCAACTTTTAACCACTAAAGGTTTTACATCAGTAAAAGTTTTTGCATACCTATCAATATAACAAATTTCATTGCCTACCGCATATTGTCTGGCTAAACATAAACTCGTAAAAGCTTCTTCTTTTCTTCCTTTTTCATCATAAACCAATGCATTATGTAAAAACATAACAAGATTATTTTTTTTATTTTTTATATTATAAAAATTACTGAAAAGCGCTTTAATATTTATAAAAAAAGCCTTAAACCCCAAAAAACCACACATCCAATTATGTTTAGTAATTTGTGCAATAACGCCACCCGCCTCATATTGACTGCAATAATACACTTTATCAATAACATTATGCTTAAAACCTTTTCCTGTAACTTCTAATAATCTGAAAGCTCTTAAGTTTAAATCTTCTTGTCCGTGTAAATTGCGTAATAAAGCAAGAGCATTCATATCAGGAAAGTTATTCTTATTATAAATTACAGATAATAAATCATATTTTAAACGAGTTTGAGGATTTTTTAAAACATCATATGCTTGAGAAATTTGCTGAAAAATATCAAGAGCATTTGGAGAAGAATTATGGTCTGGATGCCAATGTTTTACCAAGTTTTTATAATTTGTCTTAATCTCATTATCACTGGCTGTAGGACTAACTTCTAATATTTTATAATATGACAGACTGTCAAATACCCCTCTTTTTTTTGACATATAAAACTCCCCTGAATTATAATTTTTTTGCAATATCGTAAACATCTTGTGCTGCTTCTGATTCAGGATATCTTGTTAGCAATAATTCCTTGTTTTTTATCACATCACGAATACGAGTATCTAAACGTATAATACCTAATAAGTCTGGAAAATTCAAGCCGTTTCTTTCTGTAGCTTTTTTTAATTTATCATAGGTTTTATAACCTTCATCATAAGAATTGACTTTATTTATTATTAACCTGCAATTGTTTCCGAGTCCCATATTATTCATAAATTTAATCAATTCAAATGTCTTAATAATATCAGCACTGTTTTCCGAACATAGAATTATAATATTTTTAGCAATTTGACATAAACTTATTTTTCTCATATCCATATCGTTAATTAGGTCAATAGCTACAAAATCATAATTTTCCGCTAACACCTGTAAATCTTGAGAAAATAATTGGATTCGCCCTATACTTTGTTCAGTGATATATTTATTGCCAGACTTTGCCGTCAAAATGTTAAAATACTTATTTTTGTATGCAGAAATTAATTGATTGAGAGTTTTTTTGCCACTTACATAGTCTTCTAAAAAATAAGAGTTTTGCAATTGAAGATAAGATGCAACATTTGATAAATTACCATTTCCATCTACAAAAAGAACTTTCTTTTTGTTAATGCTTAAAGCATGAGCAACAGATAAAGCACACCACGATGTTCCAAGTTGTTCTGCACCGGAAATAAAAACAGAAATATCAATATCTTTTTTACTTGTTAAAAAAAGCTTATTATAAACTAAACCAGACGTATTTTCCACAATTACCCAACCTTAAAGAAATTTTTAATGTTTTACAAAGATAAAGTATTTTTTAATATAATAACAGCTATACTTTAAATATCAAAGATTCTTTTTATCTTAGGAGATATATATGAATATAATCAAAATACTACCTGTTATTGTTGCTCTTTTTTTTGGTGTTAAAGCAAATGCACAAACTGATTTTTATGAAATTGTTCAAAAAGATTTAGGTGAAAAGGGTTTTTATGAACCTGTTTATAAACAAAAACTTCATTATGATATATTTGATGACCAGTTCAATATAGAGTTATATGCTGAAACAGATGATTTTCCTTTTTCTTCTTTAACACAAGGTTCTGTTTTTTATAAAATATTTTCTGATTTAATGGAAAAGGAACATATAGCTTTATGGATTCTTTGCGCTAAAAAAGATTATAATGACTTAGTAAGTAATTTTGAGCACGGTAAAAATGATATAGCCGGTTTATTTGGGCAACATTTTGAGAATATTCCTTATAGTGTAAACAAATACTTTTACCCGTCATTTGCAGAAAATAAAATACATCTTGTAACAGTAAAGGGTAAAACTCTTGATATAACTCAAAAATCAGATTTGAAAAACTACAAAGGCATTTACACCAAAGAAGATAAACTATCAAGTTTTGTTATAAAAGATTTTAAAAAATTAGGATTAAAAGAAGCTGATACATTTGAAGAAATGTATGAAGAATTGCTTACTGGTAGGGTTGATTTTGCTGTGGCAAGTTATTACAAAGGTCAAATAAAACTATATCAACAAGGTATAAGAAACCATGTAAACCTAAGTCGCACTCCGGTTTGGACAGTTCCTTTGTTTTTCCGTTTAAAGCCTGAATTTATGAATCATCCGAGAATGGTATACTTAAAAAAATACATACAAAGTTCTGAATATAAACAAAAAAGAGATGAGGTGTTAGAAGATATGTTGGCTACATATAGAGAAAATACTAAAGGAATAGTTCCTCCAACCTATATGAACTCTTTTCAAAGTATGATAAATACAAATCAAAACAAATAGTTGAAAAATAAAAACATAAGTGTAAAATACCAAGAAAATTAGGAGATAAAAATGGTTCATTTAATTCATCATAGCTCATCACCACAGTCACGCAAAATGCGTTTAATTATGGCTGAAAAAAAGATGTCTTTTGCTTTGAAAGAAGAAGAACCCTGGAAATTATCCGAAAATACTCGTCAAATCAATCCTGCGGAAGAATTACCGATATTGATTTTTGATGGAAATGTTATATGCGGAAACAATGCAATAACCGAATATCTTGAAGAAAGTAATTCTCAATACAAGCTCCTTCCTGAAAACCTAAAAGACAGAGCGGAAGTTCGTCGTATAATGGACTGGTTTGATACAAAATTTTATAATGAAGTATACAAATATATAGTAGCTGAAAAAATAATAAAAAGATTCCGCTTAAAAGAAGCTCCAAACTCCAGAATTTTAAAAGCAGGATTAAATAATCTTAAATATCACATGGAATACATAGAATATCTTGCTGATAAAAATAATTACCTTGTTGGTAATGAGATAACGCTTGCAGACTTGACTGCCGCAGCTCATCTTTCAATCATAGACTATCTGGGAGATATTGATTGGGATGAATATAAAAATGCAAAATTATGGTATGCAAAAATAAAATCTCGCCCTAGCTTTAGAAAGATATTAAAAGATAACATAAGAGGAATACCTCCTTCTTCACATTATTCAAACTTGGATTTTTAATATGAAAAAACTTTGTCTTATTTTATTTATTATATGTCTGAATGCCTGCTCAAGCTCTGGAAGAGGCCAAGTTGTGTTTCATTGGGACAGATATAACACGGGTGGAGTAAAATTCGCAAGGGATCACTCTGAATGTATGCGAGGAGCAGAAGCATTTAAGCTATGGCCTAATTTTAAAAGTTGGTTTTACTCAGAAGAGCAAAGATATGATATTATTGTAAAATGGCATAAAGAACATGGTGTTTGGGCAAGCTTTGTGCCATATCCTGGGGCAATGCCTGTTTTAGTAAACTCTGTTAGAGATGATACAGATGTAAGTCCCAGAAAATACCAAAAATGTATGCTGAAAAAAGGATATGTAGAGCGCACAACCGATGTTCCTGAGGCAAGTAATTTGTTCGTCTATAAACCGCAAAGTGTAAATCAGGATTCTCCGTTAGACAGCACTTATCCATAATAGTTACTTAAAACTGTATCCGCCTCCACAGGCCTTATAAAAAGAAGTGATGCTTTTTAGAACATCGCTGTTTGCTTCAATGTATGAGTTTTCTGTATCTAAAAAGTTTTGTTCGCTTTCAGCAAGAGTTGAAAAATCAATCAATCCGTTTTTGTATTTTTCTTTAGATATGTCTAAAACATCTCGCATAGTGTATAAAGAATTTTCCAATAAACGACACTTGTTGAATGCTTGCTCAATACCGGTAATAGCATTTTTTATGTCATACAAAGCAGTAAGAGTTACCTCATTATAATTCAAAATGTATTCTTCTTTAATATGTTTTTGTAGTTCAATATTGTTAACAAGTTTGCCCCATTGCCAAATAGGAATACTAATTTTAGGATTATATCCATAAATCTGATTATCAGAATTAAATAAATTGCTTCCTCTGGAAGATAAAAAAACAAAACTTGCCTCTAAACTCAAGGACGGATATAAATCTATGATTGCCTGATTTAAATAAGAGTTTTGAGATTTTATACTTGCTTCAGCCATTTTAACATCAGGCCTGCTCCTTATAACATCTAAAGGTAATTTGTATAAATCTTTAATATTATACTTAAAAGTTTTTGACGTTATGTTATTTTGAAAATTATCAAGATTAACAGACAAGTCTTTTGCGGTTTTTCCCGATAAAATAAATATTGCGTTTTTGTATTTTTCAATTTCCGTAAGTAAAACGGGAATATCTGTTTTTGTTTTTTCCAATAAAAATTGTGCTTGATTTAATGCTAATTTGTCTTCTAAACCCGTGTTGTATTTATCTTTTACAATTCTTAAAATATTTTCTTGAAGCCTTAAGTTTTTATTTGCTATCTTTAGTTTTTCTTGGGCCAAGCGCAAAGATATGTAGTTGCTTATAAGTTCTCCTTCAAGAGAAATTAAAGTGTTTGCAATGCTATATTTTGCTTTGTTTATAATCTCATAGTATTGACTTGATACATTTTTACTTTTTCCCCATAAATCAATTTCCCAAGAAACATCAAATCCGGTTCTAAAAAAGTTACTGTTGTTTAATATATCTTTAGAGTTATTTGCTTTGCTGAAATCGTATTCAAAATTAGCATTAAACATTGGCAATGTTTCTTTAGTGTTCATCATATACAAGTATCGTGCCTGCAATAATTTTTCTTTTCCCTGACGTAATGATAAATTATAAAATCCGGCATCTTTGAGCAGTGTATTTAAATCTTTGTCATTAAAAATTTCATACCATTTTATAGAGATCTTCTTTCCATTATTTTCAAGATTTAAGGTGTTTTTTATTTGTTCATCAGATATAAAATCTTCAATTTTATATTCCCTTCCGACATCACAGGCGCAAAGACAAATAATAATACTTAAAATACAATATTTATGCATTTTTTACCTCCTTAGTGTGTAAGTTTTTATTTAGAGAAAAACGCTCTTTTATTTTTTCAAAAAAGGCAAATAATGCTGGAACAAAAATAATCCCGACAAGTGTGGCCATAATCATACCAAAGAATACCGTAACGCCTATTGATATTTGAGAATTTGCCCCCGGACCTGTTGCAATAATCATAGGAAAAACTCCTAAAATAAAAGTAAGTGCGGTCATAAGAACAGCTCTAAATCTTTCTCCTGCACCTTTTTTAGATGCCTCCAAAATGCTAAATCCTTTTTCTCTATATTCTTTTGTAAATTCTACAATTAAAATTGCATTTTTAGAAGCAAGTCCTATCAAAAGCACTAAACCAAGTTGGGCATATATACTTAAAGGTAAGCCAAATAAATGTAATCCTATAAAACCACCCAAGACAGCAAAAACAACAGAAAACATTACTGAAAAAGCAAGCATCCAACTTTCGTATTGCGCCACTAAAAATAAATAACAAAAAACAATAGCCATACTGATAAGAATACCGAGCAATCCCTTTGTTTCTTCTTCTTGCAAAGATAAAGCGGTCCAACTTATACCAAAACCTTTAGGTAATACAGAATTTGCTATATTTACTAAACTGTTCATGGCGTCTCCACTACTTACATTTTTAGCACTTTGTACAGTAATAGGAGCAGAAGTATATAAATCATATCTGTAAATAATTTTAGGAGAAATTTTAGTTGAAAAATCAATAAAACTGTCTGCTTTAATAAGCTCTCCCTCATTTGTTTTAATGTATGTATTCTTAATACTGTCAACACTGTTTCTGTAGTCAAAATCTGCTTGCAAAATAACCCTGTTAACTTTTCCGTCAAGAGTAATATTGTTAATGTAAGTTGAGCCAAGATTACTTTGAAAAGTGTTGAACATTGTTTTTAAAGGTATGTTGTAATCCTCAACTTTTGTTCTGTCTATATCTAAAAATAAGTGCGGAGTATCAGCTCTAAAAGTGCTGAAAGCATAGTCAATATCTTTGTTTTTATTTACTTCATCTAAATATATTCTTAATGCTTCTTCCAGTTGTTGAGGGGTTTTATTTTGGTCTGTTGCAATCAGCTCCAAAGAAATACCGTTACTTTGTCCTATCCCTGGTATTGATGGTGGTGCAAAAAAGTTTAATTGTGCATTTTTAATGTAGTTGAATTTTTCTCTTAAAGCTTGAGAAATATATTCAACAGAGAGTGTTTTATCTTTTCTTTTATCCCAACTATCAAGTCCTATAACACCAAGAGCAACATTTTCACCACTACCACCCAATAAACTATACCCTGCAATAGATATAAAATACTTAATACCTTTCATTTTTAATATTTCATCGCTCATTGTTTTTAAAATGTTATTTGTTTGATTTATGCTTGCCGTAGAATCAAGCTGAACATTTGCAAAAATAATTCCTTGGTCTTCATCAGGTATAAAAGATGTTGCAGTGTATTTAAATAAAAACAATAATGCAATAATTGTTCCTAACACCAGGCTGATTGTAAGCCATAAATTTCTAACAAAAATATCAACAATATATACATAAAAATCTCTGAATTTATCCAATAGATTATTAAACCAATAAAAAAATTTTCCTTGATTATTATGTTTTTCATTTTTTAAGAATATCGCACACAAAACAGGACTTAATGTTAAAGCATTAAATGCAGAAAATGTAATTGCACTACCGATAGCTATGGCAAATTGCTGATAAATTTTTCCAGTAATACCAGCCATTAATCCGACAGGAACAAAAATAGCCAACAAAACAAAAGTAGTAGCAATAACCGCGCTTCCAATATCTTTCATAGCCTTAAAAGATGCCTCAAAAGAAGAAAGTTTTTGATTAAGCATAAGATATTCAACCCGCTCAACCACAATAATAGCATCATCAACAACAAGCCCTATAACCAATATCATTGCAAATAATGTCAAAATATTTATATCAAAACCTAAAACATAAATAACCATAAAGGTAGCAATTAGTGAAACAGGTATCGTAAATAAAGGAATAAGAGTTGTAGACACTTTTTGTAAAAATAAATACGTTACAAGAATAACCAATAAAAATGTAATAAAAAGTGTTTCAATGATAGCTCCAATAGAAGCTCTTACATAATCTGTTGAATCGTATGCAATATCAATATCTATATCTTTAGGAAAAGTTTTCTTTAAATTTTCTATCTCTTTTTTTATTAAAGACATTGTATTTAAAGCATTAGAGTTAGGTGTCTGGTTTATTGCAATAACAACCGCAGAAGAATCATTGTATTTTGATGCTAAATTATATGTATCTTGTCCTAATTCTATTTTAGATATATCTTTAAGATAAGTTATTCCTCCATCAACAGATTTATTTACAACAATATTAGAAAAATCTTCAACGCTTTTCAGTAATCCCTTTGCGGTTAGGCTCAAAACCAAATTAGTATTTTTACTGCTAGGAGAAGCTCCTATACTACCAACAGCCGCTTGTGTATTTTGATTTTCTATAGCTTCTATTACATCACTAACACCAAGTCCCAATGCCGAAATTTTTTCAACATCTAGCCAAATTCTCATACTGTATTTAGGACCAAAGATTTGCACTTGACCAACCCCCTCAAGTCTTGATAGAGGATTTTTTATATTACTATAAGCAAAGTTGCTCAAATAAAGTTGAGAGAATGTATTGTTAGGTGAGTTAAGAACAATCATTCCCAGCATATCAGCATTTTGAGAACTGACATCAATCCCTTCTTTTATAACTTCTTCAGGTAATTCACTGTTTGCTTGCTGTAATCTGTTTTGAACTTTTACTTGCGCAATATCTGTATCCGTTCCTATATCAAAAGTAACATTTAGCGTATACGAACCGCTGTCATCTGTTGTGGATGACATATAAATCATATCTTCAATACCATTCATTTGATTTTCTATAGGAATAGCAACAGTATCTACCAAAACCTCAGCATTAGCTCCAAGATAAGATGTTGTAACCGTAATTTGTGGAGGTGTAATGTTAGGAAATTGCGAAATAGGTAAAATAAAAATAGCAATACCCCCCAATATTATTAACACAACAGATATAACAATAGCAAACCTCGGACGGTTAATGAAAAAAGAAGAAAGCATTTTTTATCTCCAATAAAACAAGTTATTTTATTATCTTAAATTTAATGTTGGTTTCGTTTTTTATGTTGCTGATGTCATCTAAAATTAATAAATCACCGTTTTTGAAAGTGTTTTCTACAATATATTTATCATTTGTTTCGCTTATAATATTAACAGGCATGGTTTCTATTTTTCCATTTCTTGCAATATTTATAAAATATCCGTTGTTAAGAATTTTGACTAAGTTTTTATCTATGGTTATAGCATTTTCTATTTTGTTATATATATCAACTTTTACAAAAACATTAGGCAAAATAAGATTATCAGTATTTTCAAAATCTGCATATACGGCAATAGAATTTGTTTTTTTATCAATTTTATTATCCGTATACTTAAATTCTCCAATACTTTCAAAATATAAATTATCAGGAGTTTTTATTTTTATTACACTGTTTTCAAACGGTTTGGAATTATTGTTAAAAAACTTAAAATATTCAACATCGGTTAAAAAGAACTCAACCCTGATAGGATTTGTTTGAACAATGTTTATCAAACCGGCTTCTTGCGGACTAACATAATCTCCAACTGTCAAATCAAAATTACCAACCCTTCCGTCAATAGGAGATTTTATTAAAGTATAATCCAAATTAACTTTAGCCAGTTCTTTTTCTGCAATAGCTTTTTTTAAGGTGGCATCTGCTTGTAAAAAATTGTTTTTTGCTTCCTCTATTTGTGTAGCGGAAAAACTGTTTTTATCGGATTTTTTTACTCTCTCATAATAATCTTTATAATATTCAAAATCAGATAAAGCCTGAAGAACCATTGCCTCACTGGCTAAAAGTTTTGCTTTATATTCTTTAGGATAAATACTTAATAATAAATCTCCTTTTTTTACGAAACTTCCTTTATCTATAAAAATTTTATCTAAATATCCATTTATAAAAGGCACAATATCTACCTGATTTATTGCTAAAGTATGACCTATGTAAGAATTTTTTATTTCAATATCAGTTGCATTCAAAGGAACAACATTTAAAGCAATGCCTTCATTAACAGGTATGTGTCTAATGTCTTTTATGTTGAGTTTATTAAACATATAAAAACCTAAACCAAAAGAAAATAGACACATAGCAAATAAGATTAAAATATATGTTCTATGAATGTTGTTGTTTTTTTTCATCTCTCATTCCTTAATATCAAAAGTATAGCGCTATATAGATAATAAGGGATGAGGTTATTTCAAGATTACTGCATTAACTCTATCGCTTTAGTAATTTTTTTTATAGAATTAAGTTCTATTTGCCTAACCCTTTCTTTTGAAATATTATAAGTTTTGCTCAAATCATCAAGTGTTATAGATTTTTCATAAAGCCTACGTTTAAATAAAATATCTTTTTCTCTTTTATTTAATACATACAAAGCTTTATTAAACATTTGTTTTCTATATTTGACAGTTTCGCTATGAGCCAAAGTTTCTTCTTGATTGGGTTTATTGTCTGATATAAAGTCCATCCATTCCGTAGTTCCGTCACAATCTTCGTCAACCACAGAATTAAGTGAGCCGTCGTGAGCTTTTAACCTCATATTCATATCAGTAACATCTTGAACACTTACATCAAGCGATTTTGCAATATCATTTAATATATGTAAAGAAAGCTCTCTGTCATCAATCAAGTTTAATCTGTTTTTTATTTTTCGTAAATTGAAAAATAATTTTTTTTGTGCAGCAGTTGTGCCTAATTTTACTAATGACCAAGAATTTAATATGTATTTTTGCACAGAGGCTTTAATCCACCATAAAGCATAAGTAGAAAATCTAAAACCTTTTTCCGGCACAAATTTATCAACGGCATATATTAAACCAATATTACCTTCCGAAATCATTTCTCCTATAGGCAATCCGTAACCACGATATTTGGATACAACTTTTACAACAAGTCTTAAATGTGAAGTGATTAGTTTGTATGCGATAGCTTTATCGCCCGTTTGTTTATATTTTAGTGCTAGTTGATATTCTTCTTCCGGATTAAGAATGGGATATTTTTTTATAGATTGTAAATATCTGGATAGGTTTTCTTCCGGTGAAAAGTCAAGTTCAGATAGAGTTGGTTGTTTTTCCATTATGTTTCTCCTAAAAATTGACTTCAGGAGCATATATTCAAAAAATTTTTTCCACAATCTAGACAATGGTTTTATTGTTTTTAGCAAAAAATTAAGCTTTTTAAGATGTTTATTAAACTAAAATCTAGTCCTTAATTGATTTAAAAGTTCTTTCATATCATCAGGAAAATCACTCTCAAAAGAAAGAAATTCTTTTGTTTTGGGATGGATAAAACCAAGAGAATAAGCATGCAGCGCTTGTCTTTCAAATTCATTTACCATCTTTTTTAAGTCTGTCGGTAAATTAACACTGCTTTTTTTAGGTTTTTCATAAACATTGTCTCCAACAAGATGGCAACCGATACTAGACAAATGAACTCTTATTTGATGAGTTCTTCCGGTTTCTAAATTACATTTTATAAGAGAAACGGTGTTTTTAAAATTTTCAATAACTTCATAATGTGTAACAGCATGTTTTCCGCCATTTTGAACTAATGCCATCTTTTTTCTGTCAAAAGAACTTCTGGCAATATTACCGATTATTGTTCCTTTTGTTTCTTTAGGAACTCCGTAAACAATCGCAAAATAAGTCCTTTCAATAGAGTGATTAAAAAATTGTTCTGCCAATCCTTTATGAGCAAAATCATTTTTTGCAACCACCAATATACCGCTTGTGTTGCGGTCAATTCTATGAACAATACCTGGTCTTGCCACACCACCAATGCCAGAGAGAGAATCTTTACAATGAAAAAGTAACGCATTAACAAGTGTGCCTCTTGTAGCTCCTGCCGCTGGATGAACAGTCATTCCAAAAGGTTTATTAACAACAATAAGGTCTTCATCTTCGTATAAAACATCAAGTTTAATATCTTCAGCTACAGGTATGGGAGATTTAAGAGGGGGGATGTTTATTTGGTAACAATCACCTAGTCTTGTTTTGTAATCTTTGTCTGCAATAATCTCCTCATCTGCAAAAATATGATCGCCTTCAATAAGTTTTTGCACCATAGAACGAGAAAGCTCCTCAACTTCTCCTGCAATAAACTTGTCTATTCTTATGCCAATACTTTTTTCATCAACCGAAGATGTATAAAAAATATTATTTTTTTCGTCACTCATTGTCTTGCTTATTAAGTATATTTTCACTAATATCCGATAAGATACTTGAATAAGATGCTAAAATCAAGGGATATTTGTTAAAAAATGTAATACAAATAATTATCATGAAAGCATAAAGCGTTATAATGTATAAAAAATCTCTGTAGTAAAAATGTGGGGAGAGTATAAAATGACAGAAACAGGTAATGAATTGGATGTTTTTTTTGCTTCTGCGAAAAATAATGAAGAAAAAAGCACCGATGAAAAAAAAAGCAAAGCACCCAAAGAGGCAGAAGTATCAGGTGATAGTTTAGAAGATGAATTTGCAAGATTACTTGATAGTTTTATAAATGACAGCAAGAAACAAACTAATCAAGTAGAAGATTTAAATCTTGATGATTATATAACTAACACCCCAAAAAACAAAACAAAAGAAGAAAAAACAGAATCACTAAACGACGATTTAGATAGTTTTTTTGTATCTTCTGCAAAAAAACGAGATATTATACCTCCTAAAAAAGCAGATTTTGAAGATAACACGCTAAAAGATGACAAAAACAATCTAAAAAAAGATGAATCAGAGCTTGCGCAATCTTTTTTCAATTTTCAAGAAGGTATACTTGCAATAGCAGAAAAGAAAAACATAAAACCTCCCACAACAGATTTTGATAATTCTCAATTATATCCTAACTACAAACCTAGTGTTGGTAAAAAAATAGCACAATATCTCATAGCAGGCTGGGATTTACTGAATAAATGTGATAGTGAAAATATGAAGCGATTAAGTCCTAATGCAACGGATGAAGACTATTTGGTATTTGCGGAATCACTTGAAGATACAGATATGCAACTGGCAATAATTTCGTATATAGAAATTTTAACAAACCTTGAGATATGCGAAGTAAAATATGAGCAAATGAAAGAAATTGTAACTAAGAACAGAATAAAAAAAGAGCTTTATGAAGAATATATAAGGCTTCAAGAAAGAAAAAAAATATTCATAAAAAAATTAAAAGAACAAAAATATCCCATAGATGTAGACAGTTTGATAAATAATTACTTCAAAGCAGCTCAAAAGGATGATAAAGGAGCTTTTGAAGCTTTAACCAAAAATCCTGCAATGTTTTCTCCAATACAAATGGATAAGATAAAGCCAAAATTTTTCGGAATAATAAAAGTTGTGCCTGAAGACGGTATAAAGATGAACAAAAAAATAGGCTCTTTTATAAAAAAATTGAAAATGTAAAAAAAATGACATTTTTAAAGTAGACAAAAAATTGTAATTATGCTAAAATAGATAAAACAATTATAAAAGGAGCTCTCCGATGGTTGAAAAAAATGAATATGATAAGTCAGTAGAAGAATACGAAAAGAAAAAAAAAGAATACGAAGATATGTTGGGAAACGTATCTTCTACAGAGGTGTCTTCTGATAATAATGAAGACAAACAGACTGATACGGAAGAAACAACAAATAAAGATAAGCCGGAAAAAGAAGATACAACTAATAAAAAAGAAGAACAAGAGACAACCAAACCAAAGCCTGAAAAACAATCAACAACATCATCAAAACATAGTCAAGGTTATTCAAGAGCGTATGAAGAAGTTCCTGAATGCGATATTTATGGCAATCCTGTTATAAAAGATAAAAAAAATGGCGATAATAAACAAGATTTTCCCAAACCTCCCAAACGTGCAGATAAAGGTAAAAGCGGTGGCGAAAGTAATATAATGGATTTATTTTGGAAAGAATTTATCCTTGCCTCCTATGATTGGATTGTAAATACGTCTGTAGATACTGTTTTAGATTTTGTAGATTATGTTTTGTATAGCAGAAATAAAAGTCCGGAAAAAACTAAAGAAGAAAAAATAGATGTTTTTGCTATTGGATCAGGAATTCGTAAAAAAACAAAAGATGAAATGTTAAAAAGAAAGGAAGTTGCCAGTAAAGCATTTGATGAAATAGTCAGAAATCTTGAAAAAGATAAAAATGGTCTTCAAGTTAAATGGGAGGTTCTGAAAGGAGAACCTGTTGTTTTCAAAAAATTAAGTGAAATTAATAAAAAACCGGTAAAATCCAGAACTTTTGAAGAAAAAGAAATAATGGATGAATTTTTAAAAACCCCAAACGTTCTAAATAATCTGATAGATGAAGGTATAGGAATAAGAGAAATAGCTATAGCATCAGCCACTTGTGAAAGTGCTGCCAATTATGCGGATAAATATGCTGTGTCTGAAACGTTTGATAAAAAACTTACAGAACTGGAAAATCAGCTAAAAACAACAAATAAAACATCAATAAAAGAAACTATTACAGCATTAAAAGAAGAACTTACTCCAAGCAAAATTAAGCTTTTTGAAGATATTAAATCTAGTTTGTTTATGATAGAAGAAGATGTAAGAAAAGAAAATTATAAAGGGGCAACAGAAAAAATAAAGTCTATACGTGAAAATTGCTCTAAAGCAGTAAGTTCTCCAGAGTATTGGGAGAAAGTTATATCAATAAAAGAAAAATCTTATTTGGAAGAAATATCACAAGAAAAAGAAAAAATAGAAACAGAGGATATTCAAGTATTTTCAAGCGACTTTGATGATAGTATTATTTTATTAAATCAATTTGTCACGAATATTCCTGAAGAGAACAAAGAAAATAAAGAAGAATTGCAAAATTTATTAACAGATATGGTTCAAGGATCATCTCCAACCACAAGTAATGAAAAAAGTCTTTATAAACACCTAAATATAATATTAAAAAAAGCAGAAGCAACCTCTGAAAGTGAGTATGTATCTAGCTTAAAAGCTAGTATGAAAAGTTTTACAAAAAACTACAACGATATGAATAACGGAGCAGAACAACCTTTATTAACAGAAGAATTTTCACAAAAATTATCTATTTTGAATGAAAAATTGGAAAAGAGTGATAAAAAACAAAAAGAAGATAAAGATTGTATAGAAGCTCTTTTAAACTCAATGTCAAATAGCATAGAAGATGATAATTTAGAATTATTAAGCTTAAAAAATGAAATAAATAATATAAAAGAGACTGTTCAAAAAGCATCACCTAATAAAATAATTGATGTTGCTGGTTCCAAAATTGCTTCTTTGGGCAAATCGTATGAAGAATTAAACCCAATAAAGAAGAAAAAAAGAAAATATTATAAAGACATCACAGATAAAATAGGCGACTTAAAAGGTTCAATAGATGAATATACCTCAGGAGTAATGAGTGTTATAGG
>JAFYWO010000142.1 GCA_017557925.1 Alphaproteobacteria bacterium
AAAATCCCAATGAAGAAAAATATTTCATTACTGCTGCCAACTGTAACGATTCTCTTGGAGATAAAAAAAAGGCACTAAGCCTATATAAAAAAGCATTAAGCATAAACCCGAACTCTACCACAACTCTTCTTAACCTTTCCACAATTTATTATGAGCTTAAAAATTTTGAGAAATCAATTTATTATGCAAACAAAGTATTAGAGGACAATCCTAACAATTTTTCTGCAATTCTAAATTTAGGTAACGCCTTATATGCTGATAAAGAATATGAAGATGCTTTAGCTTGTTATGAAAAATTATATGAATTAAACCCCAAATCCTACAATGCCGTAGCCAACATAGCAAACACAAGCTACAACTTAAACCAACAGCTAAAGGCTTTAGACTATGCAAAACTTGCCATAGACATGCGCCCTAACAGTGTAGAACCATATATAATAGCCGGTAATGCGTATGTAGAACTTCTACAAAATGACGAAGCTGCGCAACTCCTAAAAAAAGCAGCAAACATAGCTCCAAACTCTCAATGGGTATTAAATTCAATTTCAAATCTGTTTACAAAAATGGGCAATTACAAACAAGCCATAAACTATGCGTGGAAAACATTTTTCACCAAAAGTTTTCAGGTAACCCCGAACGAACACATTAACTTCGGTTATTTGTTGTACGAAGCCTATGATGAAGGTCATCAAGAACTTGTAGAAAAATATGTAACCTTATGGCAGACACACTTTGAGGATAACCCCATTGTTATCCACATTTGTTCCGCCCTAAAAGGTAGCGAAGATATTTCCACTACAACTCTTGACTACGTTAAACACTTGTTTGACAACTTTGCATCATCTTTTGATTATATCTTAAACGAGCTTGAATATTGTGTTCCGGAAATCATTTCAGAATTAGTAAAAAACAACCTAAAAACCAAGTTATTCAAAAAATTAAAATTTCTAGACTTAGGCTGTGGAACCGGACTATGTTCTGAAGCTCTTAAACCATATTTTCCAAATGAAGATTTCTTCGGAGTAGACATTTCCGAAAAAATGTTAAACATTGCAGGCAAAAAAGAGATTTACAAAGAACTTTATCAAGATGATATAATAAACTTTTTAGCTGAGAATGAAACCAAATATCATACCATACTTGCAGGAGATGTAATTACTTATATGGGTGATTTAAAACCACTTATATATAGCCTCAACCAAGCAATAGAAATAAATGGTTATTTTTGCTTTTCAATATCAACAAATATATACAATAAAAAAGACTTTCACTTAACACCGTCAGGAAGGTTTGCTCATACACCTTCATACGTATTGCGCCTCTTAAAACATTGCGGTTTCCAAGTAATAGAGATACGAGAGGAAGTATTGCGTAAAGAAGGCACTAAAGATGTTCCTGGTAATATTATTTTAGCCAAAAAAGAATTAGAAATTGTTTTTGAATAATTTTTAGAAAAACAATATTTTACTTTAACAAAAAACGGCACCAACAAGTGCCGTTAAATATTTAAGTCAACATTTTACTCTGTTAGCGAGAATGTCCGATTCTATCAATAGTATAAAGAATTTCATTAACAACTCTAGCAGCTTTACGAACTTTTCTGCCGGTTTCAGATTGATGAACAGGACCGTGAGCAGGGCCAAATCTGTCATTATGTTTAGGAAAATACATATCTGTCTTTTGAGCTTGAGAAGCAAGAGCATAATCAACTGAAGTGTGTCTGATTTTATTGCGTAGCATATCATTTGGCAAGAACACAACTTGTTCATTACTCAATTCAGCATAAGGATTGATAAATGCTCCATAATATCCGGCAAAATTCTTTCCATCACCATGACGAGACAACCCTCTTGATAATCTGGCATCATAAATAAGTCCATTTTCTCTGACATAATCTTCTGGGGTTTGATAATATTGCTCTCCTTCTCCTGCCATACTCATAGCATCTTCAAAAAGAATAGTTCCTTCAACATCATTAACATTAGCTTGAGGCTCATAAGTAGCTTCAACACCTTGAGGAAAAGCATCTTCGTTAGTTTTAGTTGCAGCTGTTGCGGTTGGTCCTGCAACCACCCCACTTAATCCAACAGTTAAAACAGCTGCCTTCAATGCACTTTTTGATTTTTTTATTTGCTTTTTAATGTTTTCTTTCAACTCTTTTTTTTCTTCTTCACTCATAGATTTTCTCCTAAAAAGTCCTTTATATTCACAATAGTATCATACATAATTAATTCTTGCAACAAAAAAACCTCTTAAAGAGCATCTTTAAAAGGCTTTTAAAACTGGTGGACCGTAGAGGTAACGCTCCTCTGCCACATCCATGTCAAGGATGCATTCTACTTTTAAACTAACGGTCCTTTATCACATTCCCCTCTTTTAACACCTCATAAAAACTTTGCAACCTTTTTTTTAAAAAAAATTATGGAAAAGTTAACTTTTTTCATATATAACGTTAGTATAAAATTAAACTTTTAAGATAACAAAATAGAGAAACCATGAATAAACACGTAGATTTTACAGTAGATTACTCAAAATTAAACATCTTAAACGAGTTTAATACAGATGAGTTAAAATATCCGCTCTTATTGTCCATTCCTCATGCCGGTTCTGTATTTCCGGAAGAATTTTTGCAAAACATCCTTCATAACACAGACATTTTACGAAAAAATGAAGACATTTGGGTAAAAGATTTATTAGAACCTGCCATAACAGAAGGTGGCGTAACAGCAATATCACTTAACATTTCACGTTCTTTTATAGACGTAAACAGAGCAAAAGTGGAAATAGACCCTAATATGTTTTATAACTATCCTAAAGACGATATAGGCCTAAACCAACAACGCTCTCGTTACGGATTAGGTATAATACATAAGGTTACAGCAGATTCTTTACCAATATATGACGGTCTGCTTTCTTATAAAGAAGCAGAACAAAGAATAAAGAAAGTTTATGAACTCTACCACAAAAGAATGCAAGAAATAATTTCTAAAATCACTCAAAAATTCGGTTTCTGTTTAGTTTTAGACTGCCATTCAATGCCTTCTAAAATATGTTCAATAATTTCAGAAAGTCCTCGCATAGACTTCTGTTTAGGTAACTTGTTTGAACAAAGTTGTCCCAACAAAATCAGTTTTTTGGTAGAAAATGAATTTGCAAAAAGAGAATATTATGTATCCAAAAACCGACCTTACTCCGGCGCATTTATTACTTTTAATTACTGCAACCCCCGAAAGAAGTCATACACCCTTCAATTAGAAATAAACCGTGTAATTTACTCCAACGAAGAAACTTTTGAAAAAAATCAAGATTTTCAACGTATTAGCCATGACATAAGCCAAGTTGTAGTAAATCTTGCAAATTACCTGCTTCAAACAAATTTAGAATAAAATCAACAACTTAATATTTTAATGTAATTTTTTGCTGGATTTTTAAAATTTTTATGTTATAACCCCTCCTTGAACTTGATTAAAGAGCTATTATATCTCTTTAGTCTAATGTCAATTAACCCGCCTTTAGGGATAGTAATCTTTAGATTCTAACCGGACCAAAAGTTTAAAGACAGGGAGGTCCCTTGCCCTACTAGCGGTATCAAGGATATTAAATCGTGCTAAAAAGCATTGTATTTTTATTGGTATTAGTTACTTTTATTACAACTCCGACTCAAGCTTATGAAGCATACAATAACATAGCCTCGCTTTTAGTTTTAGAAGAAAGAGGCAGTTTGGAAGAAAAAATCATAGATAATTCGTTACCGTTAATAAAAGAATCCACTCAGGTTCTTTCAACAGATGTAACACCCAAAACCTATGAATTATGCCAATTAGCAATCAACGAAGTTGAAGATACGCACCAAATAAAACAAAATTTATTAACAACAATATCTTCTGTTGAAAGTGGTCGCTACATTAAATCAATCGGTAAAAGACAAGCTTGGCCTTGGACAATACACGCTCAAGGAAAAGGCTACTACTACCAAACCAAACAAGAAGCTATTACCGCTGTAAAAAACTTGCAACAACAAGGCATAAATAATATAGATGTCGGTTGTATGCAAATAAACTTAAAATATCACGGTAGCGCTTTTAATAACCTGGATGAGGCTTTTGACCCTAAAAAGAATGTTACTTACAGTGCCATCTTTTTGCAAAAGCTAAATAAAAAAAATAATAATTGGCAGAAAACTGCCATGCAGTATCATTCTAAAAACCACACTCGTGGCCTAAGCTATAAAAATCGTTTAGAAAACCATTATGCAAAGTTTGTTAGAAATGATACTTCTACTTTATTTTAATTATTTCCATTTATACCCTAGAAAGAGGTGCTTCCACACCTCTTTCACTTTTTTTTAACAATATCCCTCTATAAACAATAAAACAATAAAACAATAAAACACTAACAAAAGAGGATACTATAATGTCAAAAAAAACTTGCTTTCTTATATATGCCATAGCCTTGCCTGTGATTCTTATCTCATATATCATAAACTTCTCACCCGTAACTAAAGAAGTAACAAATATATTTACTTCAATGCAAAACATATACCTTGCCAGCTCTTCTGTTCTTTTATCTCTGATTATAAAAAAACAAAAATACTATATGTTACTCCACTTAGGACTGGCTGTAATTACTGCAGTAATTATCCAATTGTTCATAATCAAAGGTGCTGTTATAAGTTTATCACTATTATACCTTATAATTGCCTATATGGTATATAACTACTTTTACCAACAAATACGTTATATGATACAATTTCCACAAAAAACTATTG
>JAFYWO010000143.1 GCA_017557925.1 Alphaproteobacteria bacterium
AGAGATTGTCCATTTGATGTTATGAGAAACATAACAAAATCAAATGGAAACAATCCGAGTGACCGAAGCGAGTTAGTGTTGAACTTTCAACACTTACGAGCAAGAACGAACCTTGGTTTGAGTTCCGCCAATATAAAAAATATGCATAAAAAAATGGTGTCAGCGGCGGGACTCGAACCCACTACCCACAGTTTAGGAAACTGTTGCTCTATCCTGATGAGCTACGCCGACACACATCAAAAAACATAATAAAACCTTAAAAATAATTGTAAAGCTATTTTTCTTAAATATAAACCCCAATTATTAACACAACTCAAAAAAAATAAATAAAACCTCAAATACTCCATACCCATTATTGCTTTTATCCGCCATAGTCCCCCACCTATGTTATTGCAATCCGGTATACAGCAATCAAGCTCATTCTTCAAAACTTTCCACTTATGTATCACCACGGAGCTCTGCTCCTAGTGATGACGAGTGAGAAATACTCCTCGTGATAGCAAAAAAAAGCAAGTTCCTAAAAACAGCAAATTACTCGCCTTTTCCCTATACTACTCCACAACTCCTTTATGCTAAATTTATTCAAAAAAACAAATTAACACCATATATTACTTCCCCATTTTTCATATCATTCACAAAAAAGGACAAGTCCTAAGACCTGCCCTCTTCTGACATTTAATGAAAAACAAAACTCTACATCTTAAGCATCATCTTCCACATCTATATCGCCAATCATTTCACATGTTAAATGGCCGGCATCAGCTCTGATTTTCTTCTCAATTTCATCAGCCAAGTCCGGATTATCACGAAGAACTTGTTTAGCATTCTCACGTCCCTGACCTAATTTTTCACCATTATAAGAGAACCATGCACCAGCTTTTTCCACAATACCGGCTTTAACACCCAAATCAATTAACTCGCCGACTTTAGAGATACCTTCACCATACATAATATCAAAATCAACTGTCTTAAACGGAGGAGCAACTTTATTTTTCACAATCTTTACTCTTGTTTGGCTACCAATCACGTCTTCTTTATCTTTGATAGCGCCAATTCTTCTGATATCCATACGGATGGACGCATAAAACTTCAAAGCATTACCACCGGTAGTAGTTTCAGGATTACCAAACATTACACCGATTTTCATACGAATTTGGTTAATAAAGATAATAAGTGTATTAGAACGAGACACAGTAGCGGTCAATTTTCTTAATGCCTGACTCATCAAACGAGCTTGCAAACCCATATGACTATCCCCCATTTCGCCTTCTAATTCTGCCTTTGGAACTAATGCTGCCACAGAGTCAACCACCAACACATCAATAGCACCACTTCTAACCAAAGTATCTGCAATTTCCAAAGCTTGTTCACCGGCATCCGGTTGAGAAATAAGAAGGTTATTTATATCAACACCAATCTTTTTAGCATAAGAAGGGTCAAGAGCATGTTCTGCATCTACAAAAGCACAAACACCGCCTTTCTTTTGAGCTTCGGCAATAACACTTAAGGCAAGTGTTGTTTTACCGGAACTTTCCGGACCGTAAATTTCAACAATTCTGCCCTTTGGAAGACCGCCTATACCAAGAGCTATATCTGTTCCGAGGCTACCTGTTGAAATAGCTTCAATATCAACATTAGCTCCTTGACCATAACGCATAATAGAGCCTTTACCAAAAGACCTTTCAATCTGACTTAATGCCGCTTCTAATGCTTTATCTTTTTCCATTGTATTCCCCTTATTAAAAACATAAATATTTATCAACTGAGTGCAGTATGTTCACTTTTTGTTCGTTTTGCAAGCTTTTTTTTCACTTTTTTAAAAATATTTTAAATAAACACCTATTTTCAATATGTTATATTTATTTTTATGCTAAACAACAATATCCATACACAAAACAAAAAAATAATTGTTTACAAAAAGCATTCAATCATCTAAAAAAAAACTAGAATATAAAAAAGTTACTTAACTATATATGAGGTAAAATTATGACCGTAGAACCATTAATGGCTGGCAAAAAAGGTCTTATTATGGGACTTGCCAACGATAAATCTATCGCTTGGGGTATTGCTCAAGCTCTTGATGCACAAGGCGCTGAAATTGCAATTTCTTACCAAAACGAAGCTTTAGAAAAAAGAGTTATTCCTTTAGCTGAAAAACTAAGCATTGAACCAACTTTAATCAAATGTGATGTTTCCGATTCTAAATCTGTTGAAGATTGTTTCAAAGCTCTTGGCGAAAAATGGGGTAAAATTGACTTTGTTGTTCACGCAATCGGCTTTTCTGACAAAGATCAATTAAAAGGCAGAATGATTGATACTACCTTGGATAACTTTTTAAATACTATGCACATTTCTTGCTACTCTTTCATTGAAGCTTGTCGTTGTGCTTCTCCATATATGAGTGAAAAAGGCTCTATCGTAACATTAAGTTATCTCGGTTCAGAAAGAGTATTACCAAACTACAATATTATGGGTGTAGCAAAGGCCGGCTTAGAAGCTGCCGTTCGTTATGCTTCTGTTGATATGGGACGTCAAGGTGTTCGTGTAAATGCAATTTCTGCAGGACCTATTAAGACACTTGCAGCTTCCGGTATCGGTGATTTCAGAAAAATTTTGCGTTGGAACGAATTAAACGCTCCATTGCAAGCAAATGTTACTCAAGAACAAGTTGGTCGTGCAACTTTAGCACTTCTTTCTCCTCTTGGTGAAGCTATAACCGGTGAAGTTATTCACGTTGATAACGGCTATAACGTAATTTCTATGATTAACCTTGCCAACGCTAAAGAATCAGGCGAAGTTTTGTGCGAGTTTTAATCTCAGACAATAACAAAAAACACCACCTACGGGTGGTGTTTTTTTGTGCTTAAAGATAAGAATTATACTCGCTCATATACTTCATAACTTCTGGCACCTATATATATTAAATCTAAAAATTTCAATTTGTTATCTTGACCATCTAGCAGTTTTTTACTATTCTTTACATTTCCCATTCCGGCATAAATCATCAAAATATCACCTTTAGAAACTTCATCTCCCTTAATTATTTTAAGAGCTTTTTCATAATCATCAGTTTTACCCCAATAAACTTTTTTACTTCCCATAACATAATATGTAAGGGTATAAATAGAACCACCCGAAATCACAACTTTTTTATCTTTAACAATTTGTGACAAGAGCTTTCCTTCTTCGTCTCTAAACAAATAAGGGTTATCCAAACCAATTACTATATTATGAATAACAATCGCACCGAAAATAATTCCGAAAAATCCTCTACCCCATTTACCGCAATCAATAATACCCAGCAAAACTTTTAGTATAGGAACACAAAGAACCATACCTGAAACCGCATAATAACGTCCGCCAAGTTTTTGCATTTCAGGCGCTAATACAGAAATTATAATTCCACAAACGAAAGAATAAAAAATCATAATCCAGTCAATTTCATTAAAAACATGCTTATCTTTAATGCACTTTCTTTCCACCAAATATATTCCAGCAAGTCCTAACAAAATCAACCACTGCCATTGTCCATGTATTCCCAAAACAGCACCCGACATACGATTAAGAAAATAATCATAACTAAACAATAAAAAGCCGAAATCATAGTTTCCAATCCCTACACTTGTTTCTTTACCTCTGGAAGAATTTAATAAAACGTCAAAAACAAGGGGATATACATAAAACATACATAAAACGCCTAAAAGCATACTAAAACCGTAAACAAAAAATATCTTTATTTCTTTTTTACAAATAAGATAACCGCTTACAAACATCCACAAAACAAAACCATAAATCAAACTGTAAAAATGTGAAAAAGATGCCAAAAACATCCCCAAAAAAATATATCCTGCCCGACATAATGTAATCTTATTTTCTTTAATAACAGCAAAACTATTATAAATTACAACAAGCATTGCAGACATTACCAAAAGATACATTCTGATAAACATCTCCATTTCTACCAATACCGGCATAAAAACAATAAATAATCCGCCCAAAAATACTTTAACCTTATCATTATCAAAACACAGTCCGAGCAATTTATACATCAAACCTACAAATAAAACCAAAATAACAAGATTTATAGACAACCCAATCCATATATCGGAAGATCCTGCAAATACTGATGAAATTGTATGTAAAACAATATGATAAAACGGCGGATGCACTCCTTTTGTTAAATTTTGATAAACATTCTCATAGTCAAACATTCTACTTTCATCAACAGTCAAATACTTATAAAACAAATTACCGTC
>JAFYWO010000011.1 GCA_017557925.1 Alphaproteobacteria bacterium
ACGATTGCGTGACAAAATTGGAAATGCGATACCTACATCGCCTGATGGGAATATTTTTGATACTTCATCAGATATGTCTGATAAAGATGTGTAATTTCCTTGAGCTCTTGCTAAAAATGACTCCGTTATTCCTATAATATCTCCATTGTTTAAGGTTAATGGTTGATAGAGTGTATTACTTGCAGATATTAAAGTGTCTGCTATTATGTTTTTTATATCTGCGCCTTCTGTTATAATTGGCATTCTAACACCATAAAGAGATGTTGTTACATAGCGGGATTCATTGTTTAATTCAGACATAATGGTCTCCTTTTAATCTAAATATAGGGAACTTAGTTTGTAGCGCTTGATTGTTTGGCGCACTAATACTCCGATTATGGCTGCAAGAGGAACAGCTAACATCAGACCTAAAAAGCCGAGTAAAACACCGCCAGCCAGTAATGCAAACATAACCCATACCGGATGTAATCCTACTGATTCTCCTACAAGTTTCGGAGTTAGAAAGTTTCCTTCTATGAATTGTCCTATCATAAATACACTAACAACATAGAGAACGTGTGTCATATCTCCATATTGAGCAAAAGCTAATATGCAACCTATTACGAATCCGGTAATTGATCCGACATACGGTATAAAAGAGATGATTCCGGCAATAAAACCTATTAACAATCCAAGTTCTAGTCCGACTAATTTTAAACCTAAGGAATAAAATATTCCCAAAATCAGACAAACACTTAATTGGCCACGAATAAAACCGGCAATAATCTTATCTATATCACTAAAGGTTGTCATAATGTTTTTTCTTGATTTTTTAGGAAGAAGGTCCTCAAATTTTTTAACAAAATCATCCCAATCACGAAGCATATAAAAAGTAACAATCGGAGTGATTAGTATCAAAGATATAAGGTTTATTAAGGCAAAACCATTTGAGATTAATGCTTTTAGAACGTTACCCAAAATTTTCATAGAATTACCTATGTTGTTTTTTAAAAGTTCTTCCAAATTAGCTGATTTTAGCTCAGGGAAGCGGTTGTTAAGATCTGAAAGTAAGGGATGAACTTTTTCCATTATTAAGTTTAGATATTTCGGGGTAGCACTGACTAGAAGTGATATTTGGTTTTCTATCATTCCAAGCAGTAAACAAAGAGATGGAAGTATTATAAGAATAGTTAAAAAACAAATAATTAGTGTTGCTTTAAGGCGAGACAGTTTTAGTTTTTCCAGCTTATCTACCATGGGATCTAAAAGGTAGGCTAACAAAATACCAGCAACAAAGGGCATCAATACAGAGCGTAAAACATATAAGAGGTAAAAAAATACAAAAAATATGATAAGCCACATATAAGGACTTACTTGAAATTTTGTATGTGATTTAGTTGATGACATAAAACTCTCCGTTATTTTTCAGATTAAAACCGTTTAGAGAAAGCTCTGTTTGCAGTTTTTCTATTATTCCGGTATAAGTGAAGTTGAAATGAACTTTTTTATTAGCCATAGATATTATGTTTATAGTATCTACTTGAGGATTTGATTCTAATTGTTTTTTTAGCTTCATCCAAGAAGAAAGGTCTGGGTAGGTGTAAACAACATCTATAGAGTTAGCGGTGGATTTAGTTACTTCTTGAGTAATTTTTTTTGTATTTGCTTTTATGATATTAAATGTTTTTTCTATCATTGTTGACATATTGTCTCTTAAAGTAATGTCTTCTTCAAATACTTGTTGTGACGGAAATATTTTTATATATACTTTTTTTTCTTGTTCTGAGTATTTTATGACTGCAATATTGTCTACACTATTAAAAGAGGCCAATTCGTTGAATTTTTCTTTATCCATTTCGTAGATTGTTTTAGGGTTGGTTGCTGTTATGTTGCCTAAATTTTTTTCTATAACTTGGAAGTTTATTAAATTTGTTTTTAAGCTTGTTTTATTAAGCAGTTCTTCACGCAAAAGATTTTCTTCTGTCCAAAGGTTTAGGGTGTTATCCTTTTTTTCAAACAAAGGAATTAAGAGGAC
>JAFYWO010000144.1 GCA_017557925.1 Alphaproteobacteria bacterium
TCAGTTGCATTTTCTTCAACTTTTTTTATATAAGTTTCTCTATTTGCATCTATCTTTTTAGATAACTTATTCATAGCTATCTCTAATTTTTTTGCATTTTCATTATTATTTTCTACGGCAGATTGTGCACCGTAATCTTCTAATTTTTTCGCGGCTTTTTGGGTTATGTCCAGCATTTTTCCGGCTAGTTTACCAACGGTTTTACTGATTGCCATTTGTTTCTCCTGTTTTATTACAAGTTTATAGAATTGTAGTGGATAAAAGTGAAAAAAAAGTTAAAAAATAAAGGAAATTTTAATTGTTTGATAAATGGAATTTTAAGAAATTGTATGTTAAGTTATTTTAAGATAATGTGTATAATGATAAAAAAGAAGGTAAATTTTGGACTTTGTGATGAAAATGTTATATAAGATTAGGGGATTTATTAGTATTTTGGTGTTCTTTTTAAGCTTGTTTATAAGCGGTAGTCAAGCTTATGGTGCTAATACTATATATGATATTAGAACAGGTGATCAACCGGACGGTGTCAGACTTGTGATTGACGGAAGTAATGAGTTTAAGTATGATGCTTTTTTGTTGGATAACCCTAATCGTTTGGTTATTGATGTTAAAGATGCTAAAATACCTGACAAATTTAATGTTAGTAAAAATCACATAATTGAGGATGTCAGATTTGGCGATTTGAATAACGGAGGAAAGAGAATCGTTTTTGTATTGAAGAAAAATGCTAACATTAAAAAGAAATTTACGCTAGAACCTTCGGGAGAACAAAAGAAATGGCGTTTGGTGGTTGACCTTAATGTAGGTGGAGAAAGTATTTCTCCTGTTGTAAGTCAATCTAAAGTTGTTGCTCAAAATACCGGTTATGATAAAAAAAATGTAAGTGTTGTTAAAACAAAGAAAGTTGTTGTGCTTGATCCGGGACACGGTGGAAAAGACCCTGGCGCTATCGGAAGAAGTTTTAAGACTTATGAAAAAACACTTACTTTGGCTATGGGTAAAGAATTGAAACGTCATCTTGAAGCAAGAGGTTATAAAGTTTATTTAACCAGAACTACTGATATATTTATTCCTTTAAGACGCAGGGTGCAAATTGCAAGAAGTTATCATGCTGATTTATTTATCAGTATCCATGCTGATAGTACTGTCAACAGAAAAGCTCAAGGTTTTTCTATTTATACCTTGTCTGAAACAGCTTCCGATAAAGAGGCTGAGGCTTTGGCTGAACGAGAAAATAAGGCTGATATTATTGATGGTATGGATTTCTCTGATAATTCTCCTGAAATTAATGATGTATTGATTTCGTTATCTCAAAACGATTGTAGGAATAAGTCTTCTAAATTTGCAACATACGTTGTTAATGAAGTAAGGAGAAATGTTAAGTTGGTTAATAATGCGCACAAATTTGCAGGTTTTGCAGTGCTTAAAGCTCCTGATGTGCCTTCTGTTTTATTGGAAATGGGGTATTTATCTAATTATACGGAAGAAAAACAGTTAAGACAACCGCAGTATAGAAGCAAGCTTGCTCAATATATGGCAAAAGCGGTTGATAGATATTTTAGTGATCCGGAAATTGTGATATAAAATATTTAAATTAGGAAAATATCTGACATTAAATAGAAAAAAGAGGCTTATTTAACTGTTATGATTTTTGGACAGTCAAAAGATGAAGCCTCTTTTTTTATGTTTTTGTATCAAGAAACTACCGGCTAGGTTGGCAGTTTTTTGGGCATAAGAAGTAAACTATTTTTCACAGCCTTTTTCAAAACTCCAATGCCAACAATCTGTTCTACAGCGATGCTCTTTATAATCCCAAACACCTCGTCCAGCTTCTAAACAACTTATACTTTGGTGTGCTTCTTTTAATGATGGAACAAAATTTTGTATAACAAAATAAGTTATGAGAGAAAACACCATTATTAAGTATGAAACTCTACGTATTTTTTGAATAAAGGTTGTAAGTAATGATAATAAGCAGATAAGTGCAATAAAAACAGATAGATATACCA
>JAFYWO010000012.1 GCA_017557925.1 Alphaproteobacteria bacterium
AAAACCGCCATAAGTTTCTTGCAACATCTGTGCTGCTTTGCGATGACCGTGAAAAGCAAATTTTCGCTTATCATAGGCTGTCGGATACTCCACCAAAACTTGCAATTCACTCGCTTTAATGCCTGCAAAATGTTTTGCTCCCGCAATATAAGTTGAAGCGCCATTTAAGTCATCACAACCACAATACTTAAAATAATAAAAATTATCTTTTTTAAAAGATAACTTAACCTGCATATTGTGTTCTATATAACACACAAATTTATGTATTTTTTCTTCCATAACATATAGGGTTTAATAATTTTCCTTTTATCAGATTGTAACATTTTATGTGTTTTTGTCAACTCGTATTTATATACAAAAAAGGCCTGCATAAGCAGACCTTTTTTGTGTTAGTAGTTTATCCATACCAAATTACCATTTACCTTTTTTTCTGCAACACTACACTTATGCCAAAGAACCAAAAAGTATATGAAATAACCTATGAAAAACAATGTACCGGACACAAGTTGCCAATTTATGATAATACCTTCGGGATGAATACCTTTAAACATTCCCCAAAACAATATTATTATATCAACAACCAATGGCCACATAAAACCTGTTAGCATAAAACGTATAATGTTTTGACAAGTCTTATAAGCCTCTATAGCTTCGCTTGATTTACCATACAAATAAGCAGATTGTTTTTCATAAATATCTACATATTTATAACCATCAACTGCAGGTAAACACCTAAACATATTTTGATACAGTTTTTCAGCTTCTTTCTGTTGTTTTTGGGTAATCATAGAATAAAAATTTTAGATTATACAAAAAAATAATACGATAATCGCCACCAACAAAAGCATTACGCCCAACAATCTCCAACGTTCCCTTTCTTCAAAATTAAAGATCTGAAGATAACTGTCATACGACATACCTTTTTTATACTTCCTCTTTCTTGATTTATAAAAGCAAAACATTATAAAACTGATGAGTAACACAAAAACAATATACTTCATGAGTAAAATAATTTAGATTAAACATAATTGTAAATAACTCGGTTAGAATATAACAAAGCTATCTTTTAAAATCAATATTTTTATTTTAAGACTATTTGGCATAAAAAAAGATATTATACTCACTAAAATGAGTATAATATCCTTAAAGCATACGATAAAGTATTATTTATATATTGGCAATGGTGTCATATTAATATTGATATCTTCATCAAGATAATACATATCACCAGTCATAGGATCTACGATTAAATAACCGATTAGTCCGCCGAAGCCTAAGTTACCGAATATATACCAATTACTAATATGAGAATCTATAGATTGCAAATGTTCATTATATCCTTCTTTTGATGCTTCAATACTGTATTTTTCAGGGCTGAAATATCCACTTTCTTTTGCAGTTCTTAAATTAACTACAGCAGGAGTTTTACCTTGGAATACTGTATCTCCTTCGCTATCAGTAATTTTTATATTTACATCTTTTACATTAGATTTAATGGAAACGGGTTGAGGATTATCTCTAACAATTGAAGCGCAACCTGATAAAATGCAAGCTACTGCGCTTAAAACAAAAATATTTTTAATAACTCTATTAAACATTATAGTCTCCTAGTCTTCTTAATTGGTTTATCATCTACATATAATGTTATAATTTATGTATACAAAAAATATATTTTTTTATGTTTGTAATCCACAGTTTCAATAATTCTAAGATTGCAGAAACTACATAACATTTGCTCTCTTAAATATGTATTCCAATCCTTATCAGCATTTTATGTAAGAGCCATTCTGGATGTTCTGTGTTTTTTATAAAAAAATGGGCCACAAAAATTGTAACCCATTGAAAATAAAAATATTTTCTGAAAAACGATTAACGTTTTGAGAATTGGTAAGAACGACGAGCTTTTGCACGACCATATTTCTTACGTTCTACAACACGATCATCACGAGTTAAGAAACCAGCTTGTTTCAATACTGTGCGCAATTCTGGTTCATATTCGTTTAATGCTTTTGAAATACCGTGTTTGATAGCACCGGCTTGACCTGACAAACCACCGCCTTGAACTGTGCAAACTACATCAAATTCGTTTTCACGGTTTGTGATTTCAAATGGTTGATTAATAATCATCTTCAACACCGGACGTGCAAAGTATGCATCAACAGGTTTATCGTTAATTGTGACATTACCTTTACCTGGCATAATCCATACACGAGCAACAGCATTCTTTCTTTTACCAGTAGCATAAGAACGACCTTGTTTGTCACGATTAGCTTTACGTTTTGTTTCAGCAACAGCAGAAGTTGCAGCAACAGCTTCTTTAATTTCTGTTAAAGATTCAATTTTTTTAGTAGCCATTACAATTCACTCCTTTTGTTTTTTGGATTTTTAGATGCAATATCTAAAACTTCAGGATTTTGTGCTGCGTGTGGGTGAGATTCACCTGCATATACTTTTAATTTTGTCATTTGTTGACGACCCATTGGGTTACGAGTAATCATGCGTTCAACAGCTTTTACGATAACTCTTTCAGGGAAACGACCGTCAAGGATTTTACCTGCAGTAGTTTCTTTAATACCACCAACATAACCTGTGTGTTTGTAGTATTTTTTGTCTGTTAATTTTTTGCCTGTCAATTTTACTTTGTCAGCATTGATAACAACAACATAATCTCCACAATCTAGGTTTGGAGTGTAATAAGCCTTGTGCTTACCACGCAAAAGTATAGATACTTGTGCAGCAAGACGACCTAATACAATATCAGTTGCATCAACAACATACCATTTTCTTGTAATATCAGACGGCTTTGTAGCGTATGTATTCATATTATTGGTCTTTCTAAAAAAAATTAAATTAAATTC
>JAFYWO010000013.1 GCA_017557925.1 Alphaproteobacteria bacterium
AAGGAGGATATAATGGAAACATATTTATTCATAACTTTATTATTCATCTATATACTGACTGCACTGATTCTACCCAAACAAACTCTAAAAAAAATATGGACAATAGCTTATATTGTATCATTTTTAATAACAAGCATTTCAATTTTCTATATAAAAATCTATGCATCAGAAACCTTAATGAAAGTAGGAGAACTTAACTGGTATTACATACTATACATCTTTGGCTCAATATCCATAGTCTTAGGGGTTATAAACCTTTGGTTATATAAAAAATCTCTATACCTGTTACTAACGAGTTCCTCCTCTGAACCTGAAGAAAAATAAACCTAAACTTCCTTTTTTGTGGATGAACGCATAAGTAATATTGTAAATTCCTAATATTTTTTTATAAAAAATACCTTGAAGTATTGATTGCTTAAACTTTAAACACTATATAAACTATATGTTATAAAACCTACAGGTTATTTTTAAACTGTTTTATTTAAGGATAATGTAATGAGCCGTTCCGACAACAATAACAAAGATGATTTAGACTTAACTTCCTCAACAAACGAAGCACTAACTCCATCAGATGACAGCATTGTATTAGAAAATGTTGAATATCCCGTGTTATCATTACGAGATATTGTTATATTCCCTAAAAACACTGCCTCTTTATTTGTCGGTCGCAAAGTTTCATTAGAAGCCGCCCAAGCTGCTTACCAATTTAATACTCCGCTTGTATTACTTACTCAAATAGATGCCAAAACAGAACAACCTGAATTAAAAGACCTATACCAAATAGGAACACTTGCTCGTATAAAACGCTATATAGTTATGCCAGATGGCACATTAAACCTTGCAGTAGAAGGAATACGTCGTATTAAAATACAAAAATTAAATACCTTCAGCAAATATTATACAGCATTTATATCTCCATACGATTTTGATGAAAAAGAAGAAACAAAAGAAAATCTTAATGCTCTTATTTCATTAATAAGTGAAGAATTTAAAAATCAATCACACGACTACAGTAAATTAGCAAAAGAAAATCTTCTTGCAATAAACTCTCCTAATAATATCCAAGAATTTATTGCAACAATTATCGGCAATATGGAAATACCAACTCAAGATAAACAAAAATTATTAGAATGTAAAACACAATCAGAGCTTTTAGAAAAACTCTTAACCTATATAGGTGAAACACGCACCAAAGACGAGTTAGAAAGAAAAATCAAAAAACGTGTAAAAGAACAAATGGAAAAAAATCAGCGAGAATACTATCTCAACGAGCAAATGAGAGCAATTCAAAAAGAATTAACTCAAAACACATCAGACGGCGAAGAAGATGAAATAACTTTATATACCAAAAAAATCAAACAAAAGAAACTCTCAAAAGAAGCTTATGCAAAAGCAATGCAAGAACTAAAAAAACTTCGTTCATCAGGTTCGTTGAATGCAGAAAGCACAATAATCAGAAATTATCTTGATTGGCTTTTAGACTTACCGTGGAAAAAGTATTCAGCAGTAAATACAGACATCAATCGTGCAATAAAAATATTAGACGAAGACCATTACGGACTAAAAAAAGTAAAAGAACGTATCATAGAACATTTAGCCGTTTTAGCACGTTCAAAAAACCAAAAAAGCCCGATATTATGTTTAGTAGGCGCTCCCGGTGTCGGTAAAACCTCTCTTGGACGCTCAATAGCAAGAGCAACCGGCAGAAAGTTTGTTCGTGCCTCACTTGGCGGAATGAGAGATGAGTCGGAAATAAGAGGTCACAGAAGAACATATATAGGCGCAATGCCCGGAAAAATATTGCAAAATATAAAAAAGACCGGCACATCTAATCCATTATTCTTATTGGATGAAATTGATAAACTTGGTTCAGATTGGCGAGGAGATCCGAGTTCGGCACTTTTAGAGGTATTAGACCCAGAGCAAAACTCTACGTTTAATGACCATTATCTTGAAGTAGATTATGATTTATCTAAAGTAATGTTTGTAACCACAGCAAACTCACTTAATATGCCACGCCCTCTTTTAGACAGAATGGAAATCATCCGTATAGACGGCTATACTGAAGATGAAAAACTTGAAATATCCAAACGTCACCTAATCCCTAAGGTATTTGACGAAAACGGATTAAAACCTGAGGAGTTATTCATAACAGATGATGCGATAAGAAACATTATCCGTCACTACACATCAGAGTCTGGGGTTAGAAATCTTGAAAGAGAACTTGCAACCATAGCACGCAAATCAACCACCAACATTTTGATAAATAAAGAGCAAAACTCTCATACTACCGTAACACCTGATAATCTTGAAGATTATCTCGGCATAAAAAGATATCAATATGGTATAAAAGAAGAAAAGAACCATATAGGAGTAACTACAGGCCTTGCTTGGACAGAAGTCGGAGGAGATATACTGTTCATAGAAGCCGTAGATATGCCTGGAAAAGGCTTAATCAAACAAACCGGAAAACTCGGAGATGTGATGAAAGAATCAATAGACACCGCTTATTCAGTTGTTCGTTCTCATGCCTCATCACTAGGTATAAATCCTGAGATTTTTGAAAAAACAGATATACACGTCCACGTTCCCGAAGGAGCAACCCCCAAAGACGGACCATCTGCAGGAATAACAATGTATACAACACTTGTTTCGGTATTTACAAAAATTCCGGTAAAAAATGATGTAGCTATGACCGGTGAAATTACCTTACAAGGAAGAGTTCTCCCGATAGGTGGATTAAAAGAAAAACTTTTATCTGCACTTCGTGGCGGTATAAAAACAGTTATTATCCCCAAAGGAAACGAAAAGGACTTAAAAGAACTTCCTGACAACGTAAAGAACGAACTCAATATTGTAATGGTAGAAAACGCATCTGAAGTAATAGATATTGCCTTAGAAAGAAAAGTTATCCCGTTGCAAGAAATAAATTAAACATCAACTAAAGCCAGTCTAAAACTGGCTTTTTTCTTTTATATCTTGCAATTTAAATAAAGTTGTTCTAAACTCCACATCAGTTTCAATTTTTATTTAAGAAAAGGGGTAAAAAAATGCCGGCAACTCAAATGGAACAATTAGTTTCTTTATGTAAACGCAGAGGATTCATCTTTCAAAATTCAGATATATACGGGGGTCTTCAAGGTTTATATGACTATGGTCCATTAGGTGTAGAACTAAAAAACAACATCAAACAAGCTTGGTGGCGTTCTATGGTATATGAACGTGATGATGTAGAAGGACTTGATGCAGCAATTCTTACTAACAGAAAAGTTTTGCACTACTCCGGACACGAAGATACATTTTCAGACCCGATGGTAGACTGTAAAGAATGTAAAGGCCGTTTCAGAGCAGACCACCTTACAGATGGCAAATGCCCTAACTGCGGTTCTAAAGACCTAACCGAACCACGTCCTTTTAATTTAATGTTCAAAACAACCGTAGGTCCTGTTGTAGATGAAAATAATATTGCTTATTTAAGACCGGAAACAGCTCAAGCAATATTTACACAATTTAAGAATGTAGTTGATTCAACTTCACGCAAACTTCCATTTGGTATAGCTCAAATCGGTAAAACTTTCAGAAATGAAATTACACCAAAGAATTTCATTTTCAGAGTTCGTGAATTTGAACAAGCTGAATTAGAGTTTTTTGTTAAACCCGGAGAAGATGAAGCTTGGCACGAACATTGGAAAGAAGCTCGTATAAATTGGTGGGTAGAACAAGGTCTTCCTCGTGACAGATTTAGAGTATATGACCAAAAACCTGATGAGCTTGCACACTACGCAAAAGCTTGTTCTGATATAGAATACTCATTCCCGCACGGAGTTGAAGAACTTGAAGGTATTGCCAACCGTCGTGACTACGATTTAGGTAACCATACCAAAGCACAAAACGAATTTAAGTTGGAAGCTAACTGTCACGAAAATCACGAATCAAATACTAAGATGTGCATCCGTGATGATGAAACAAACTCTTGGGTAATTCCTTATGTGATAGAACCTTCAATGGGTGTAGACAGAGCTGTTCTTGCGGTATTAACTGAAGGTTATACGGAAGAAAAGCTTGAAAACGGTTCAGAGCGAATTGTTATGAAGCTGAAAAAGCACCTTGCTCCTATCAAAATAGCCATTGTTCCATTAAAGAAAAACAGTCCTGAAATTATGGCAAAATGTCACGAACTAAAGAAAAGTTTGATGAAATTGGGTATTGGTCGTGTTGCACTTGAAAATACCGGTAATATCGGTAAAGCTTATCGTCGCCACGACGAAATAGGAACACCTCTCTGCTTAACTGTAGATTTTGAAACAATAGAGCAAAATCCTGAAACAGTTACATTAAGAGATAGAGATACAATGGAGCAAATCCGTATAGAAACAGCAAACCTCCCAGCATATCTAAGAGAATATTTTGCTTAAAAACAAAAAATCTTTTATTTAAAATCAAATAACAAAGGCACTTATCTAAAGTGCCTTTTTAACTTTTATAGAATTTAATTTATAAAAAAAAATGTTGAAGTGATAATAAATTTCCATTTAGCATACCTGACTTTACTTTTTACCCTTTTTGTTATTTTTTCTTATTGTCATAGCAAGACTTTCATAATGCAGTGGCAATCCAGTCCGCCCCGTCATTGCGAGCCGTTAGGCGTGGCAATCCAGTCCGCCCCGCCCCGTCATTGCGAGCGTAGCATGGCAATCCAGTCTACCCGCCCCGTCATTGCGAGCCGCTAGGCGTGGCAATCCAG
>JAFYWO010000145.1 GCA_017557925.1 Alphaproteobacteria bacterium
GACGCTACTAAAGGTTATTATGACGATAAACCAACTTGCGAAACAAACAATGCAGGTAAAATTTGCACATCTTCTACAGAATATGGTGTAACTTGCTTTAAGCCAACAGAAACTGCTTGTGACAGAAGTGTTTATACATTTAACCAAGCCTGCACTCACTATTCA
The DNA here is from genome assembly GCA_017557925.1 of Alphaproteobacteria bacterium. Classification (GTDB taxonomy): domain Bacteria; phylum Pseudomonadota; class Alphaproteobacteria; order RF32; family CAG-239; genus CAG-267. The sequence goes on from JAFYWO010000145.1 coordinate 166, forward strand.
GGCATGCACGAGGTTAATCAATGTACAGACATAAACGGAACATACTACGATTGTGAGCCTAACGACTGCGAAGGTTACACAGAAACAGGTTGTTATACAGGAACAATAGTTGCAGACCAATGTCAAACAAACAATGCAACAGGAACTGCTCCAGTTACTAAATATAAATGTCAATGTGATGAAGTTGAACACTTCTCCTCAAATAATGACATTATTAACGATTGCGGTTCAAAAGGTTCAAATGGTTGGCAATATGTAGCCGGAAGCTACAGCGGACAAACTTGTTATACTTGCCAGGCAAAAGATTGTCCTACAGGTTCATCCTCAGAAACCTGCGAAACTGTTAGCGGTTTAACACTTGAAAACATTAATGATGTAGATGGCTCCTTTAATGGTCAAATACAATGTCATTATTGCAGTTATAGTTGTGAAATGGGAACTTATAATGATGAAGCCGAATGTATAGAAGATAATGATGGAGATGCCTGCAAATCAACTGTAAATAAGAATCTCTATGGTATCCAACACAATTGCTACACTTTTGCGTCACTTGTTCCTGCCATTGAAAATACTGTTAACCTTAAAACTATAGAAAAAACATCAACAGGAACAGATGATGTATATGGTATGAAATCAGAAAATGATTTAAGAAATGCCTCACAAGACATAACCTCATCTTATGGTAAAATCAACATAACCCATAATTCAACAGGTAATGCTTACGGTATGTATGCATCTTCTGCCAACTCATTAACAAATGATGCAAAAGCAGAGATTAACATAGAAAATAATTCAACAGGTAATGCCGTTGGTATGTTTGCATCAACCGGCGCCAGTGTTAATAACGCAGGTTCTATAACTATAACAGGCTCAGGCACCAACACCGGTATTTTAGGACTTGGAGAAAACCAAATAGAAAACTCCGGAACAATTGATGTAACAGGTGACAAAGCATACGGTATCCGTGTAATTGACGGAACAAATACCACTATTACAAACTCCGGAACTATTAAAGTAGACGGAACAACTGAGGCTTATGGTATTTATGTTGACCAAAATGCTAATGCTTCAACGGTTACCAATACAGGAACAATAGAAGTAAATGGTAATGTAAATGACACAAACAGAGCAATCGTTCTTAATGGCGCAGAATTAAGAAACAGAAGCTTAATGAGTGTATCCGGAAATCTTGACTTAAATTCAATAGGTGCATCAAGAGTATACCTTGAAAACGGAGCTACCTATAAAGCTGATACGATTGAAGGAGACCTTACAGCCGGCACATCTACCGTTATGAATGATAATCTTGATACTTATGTAGAAAAAGGTGCAATTAAAGCTGATAAAACTGACAAACTAAATATCTCATCAGAGTCAGCTCTTTTTGAGGCAAGCACTAAACAAAATACAGATGGTTCAACAGATGTTGTTTTAACTCGTAAAAGTTTTGATAACTTTGCACCAAACTCATCTATTGCTTCCGCATTGACTAAAGATTATCAAGACGGAAAACTTGAAAACACATTCAACAAGATAAAACAGGCATCTACCGATAAGAACTTGAGTTCATACATAGCAAACGTTACCGGCGCAGACACTATGTTAAACTTTGCCGATGAAAACTTCCAAGTTCTAAAGAACTTAAATCGTTCAATGGCTGATACAATCTTAAAACCGACAAACGAAAAAAATCGTGTAGTAGCCGGCTATGCTAACTATAGCTTAGAAACAGATAATAAAGGTCTGTTATCCGGATACGACTTAAGCTCTAACTCAATGTATACCTTTGGTGACAAACGCATAGATAATTGGTCACGATTAGGACTTGGTTTGAGCTTTACAGACATAAATTCTTCATACGAATTAGGCGGAGATAGAGATTTGAACATTGTTAGCGTATTTGTACCATATTTACGCAATATTAAAGAAAATCTAAATCTTGTATCAATCCTAAATCTCGGTTATGGTTATGGAGATTATGACAGAGGTTCAAACAGAGAAGCTGATATAGAACAACTTATCTATGGTCTGACTAATGAATTACGTTACACCATAGACCTAAACGGTTTTGCCGAGCTTGAACCTGCATTGATGTTAAATACTATCGGTTATTACGAAAAAGGATTTGACGAGGGTAATGCTACAGATGCTATTGAAACAAAATCTGCAAATAATCTTTCTGTTGAGTTAGGAACAGGATTATTCTTCAAAAAAGAATTTACAACAGAAAAATATGGTAAATTTGGTTTCAAATTCGGTGGAGCATATTATCACGAATTTGCAAATCCATACCGTGATATCTCTATGCGCATAAAAAACGGCTCAAGATACAAGCTGGATGATTATGCAAACCTTTATCAAAGAGACAGAGCTGTTATAGAAACAATGATAGATTATGTATACAAAGACATAAGTCTATACCTTAAATACAACAAACTCATACAAAAGAATAATCCGGATCTCTTTGATATGGGTATAAAATACAATTTTTAACAAACCATTGAGCAAACTAAAACAGGTCTTTGAAATATAAGACCTGTTTTTTCTATAAACAAAAAAGGAAGGTAGAAAATTCTACCTTCCCTCTAAATAGTTAATCAATATCTGTGCAAACGATAATACTTATTGTGTAACTCAACATTTGCTACCTTCAAGATTTCAAGAGCATCCCAACACATAGTATGGAAACCAATATAAAAATCTATCATCTCGGTCGCATTAAGCTTACATAGAGCAACTTCTGCTTGCCAACAAATACCGTGTTCCGGATTAAAGCGCAACAAGAATGTCTTAATCAAATCGGTGTTACCTCTCTCAATCAGAGCAACTTGCGCATCATCAGTAAGCCAAAAATCTTTCAAATATTTTTTAACAGCTTCAGTTGTTGCGAATTTTACAAACGAAACATCATCATAATGTCTGAAACTTGTTAAACAATCATCCAAATTCCTTTTAGCCAGAGCCTTAAACAACAACTTTTCATTTTCACCCTCAAAGCGATAACCGCCAACACAATACATTGTTTCTACGTGGAGTTTTAACCAATACGGGTCAAAATTACGCTTAAACAAATATTCTTGGGCCTTAACACAAAGAGGTGTTGTCTTTAACAATAACTCTATAAGCATCTTGTTAAATGATATCAATACCATCATCTGCATATCAGAAGATAGTCCATAAGGAGAAACCACTTCCATCAACTTATTAAAGTCACGGGCTCTTTTTGACTTAGCCTTATACATACGATAAAAGAAGAACATAACAGCTCTTAAAGCCGAATAATTCTCCGTTTCAAGAATTTCACGCTTAATATCGTCGCTAATAAAATAGCCTTTATTAACATACGTAGTAAACAGTGTTGAATTACTATGACAAAGAAGTTTTTTGACTTTGTCATCATCACCCAGCGGATAATTTCTAATATGAGCAGAAATCATCTGTGTATTCCCCTTATCCAAAAGGTAGTCCACATCATCAAACTGACGCATTACCAAAAAATCAACAGCCACAGGCAATAAATCCTTATCAATCACATACTTTTGAGCTTCTTCACTCAAGCCATAGAAATTGATATAAACCATTCTTACATGAGGAGTAACCTTATCAAGCATCTTAATTTCAGCCTTAGGACTAAACTTAAAACGATTAATGTAAGATAAAATAACTTCCATAGAACTATATTCCAATAGCACTAACTCTTCATGATAGTCTAGAGGACGACCTTCTCCCATAGCTTCAAAATAAGCTTTAATTTCATTATCGGCGTTACGCTCAATAAGACCAATCAAATTTTTACACATAATTCTATATTTTTAATAATTTTTAAACATTATAATATACACTACTGCCTAGTATAGGAAAATTTTCTAAAATAGTCAAGAATTGTTTACTAAAACAAGGCTTTCAACTGGAGGTAAAATATGAAAAAAATAAACTTATTCCTACTTTTTGTATTAGTTCTGCTAACGGGTTGCAAAAGAGAAGTCTATCTCCAACCTGTTCCTTGCACAACAGATTGCTCAAAACCCTGTTTTGCCGGCAAAGAAGAAGTTTGTCCTGAAGTTGAAGCTTTAACAGAACGACAAGTCTTTATTCTGGAAGACGTAAAAAAACCAACCGTTACATACACTCCTCTTGAAAATGGTAATATGAGACGTTGCAATCAAAACTGTCACAAAGAACACAAATAAAAAAACATCATTTAAAAATAAACTTTCATTTTAAGTGATTATTTAATTTTCAAATTAAATAAAACTCCCAAACAAAAATTTGTATTAAGGATATATTCGTATGTTTAATGTAAAAATTTCTTTATTTGCAAGAACC
>JAFYWO010000146.1 GCA_017557925.1 Alphaproteobacteria bacterium
TAAACTGCGCAATTTCAGATCTGAAAAAATCATAATAATTTTTTAACGAACATTGTGATATTCATTTTAGCTAAGAGATAAAACTTTCGGCCTCAAAGCTTATCGCCTAAATAAAACTTTCTCACTAACAATATATTTATGCTAACTCATAGACACAAAGCACAAATACCAAAAAACATAACTTAATATCATAACAAATATAACAAACTTAACAAACCGTTTAAAACGTAGAACCATAAACGGATTTTCACAATATATTTTTTAAATTGTTCACAAAATTTATTTTAATCTAATCAAAAAACCTTCAACCGCCTCAGAATTTTCTAATCTTAAATCCAATTCAAAAGCGTCAAATTCATTAAAATTAAGTTTGTTTTTCAATGCTTTAATATAAGATAGTTTGTGTTTATATCGCCCACTTGGCGTTAGGTAAAAATTTTTAGATATATTGTCATCTGCCTTTTCCACAGAAAACCAAATTTCTCTTCCTTTTAATTTTTCAAGCAATGATTCCAAGTTTCCTATATAAGAAAATACATCCATAGCTAAAACCAAATCATATTTTTTTAAGTCATTATCTGTAAGAAACCCCAAAATATCACCACAATAAAGTTCTTCATAAACACCTTTAAGTCTGGCTTTCTCAATCATTTTAGAAGAAACATCTACACCAAAAAACAAGCACTTATCGTTTTTTAATTTTTCCCCGACGTTTCCTGTTCCACATCCCAAATCTAAGATTCTACCACCAATATCTCCCTTTAATTCACTAAATTTATCAATAATTTTGGATTCTAATTTATCTAGAGTGGCATCATAAGTATCACTAAATACATCAAATAACTTTTTAGCATACTCTGTATCTTCCATAACATCATCACTTAATGTCATACCTTGCAGGATTCGCTTAGAAAAAATATTGTTTTCATCAAGCTTTTGCCAATTTTGAGCAATTTTGAGCGCCAATTCCGGATTGTTTCTATAAAGTTCAAACAAACTTTCCATAATTCCTATAACAAACTCATCTTTTTGAGGTTCAAGCAGGTGGGCATTAAACATTAACCCTAAGGCTTCTTCAAAATCTTGAATTTCTTTTAGTATTAAGGCTAAATTATAAGAAATAAGCGCATTTGACGGGTCGCACTTAACTGCTTTGCGATATATTTCCAAAGCCTCATTATACCTCTTAGTTTCATACAAAAGAGCGCCGAAATTAAGATATAAACCAACACTTTCAGCACCTTCTTCTAAACTTTTTCTATAATATTTTTCTGCTTTTTCATAATTTTTTTGCTTCAAGTAAATATCCGCAAGCCCCAACAAAGCCTCTATATTGTTTTCATCTAAATTCAAAACCTTATGATAAAAAGTTAATGCTTCGCTTTCATTATTTTTTTCTCTTAAAACACAAGCCAAAGCAAGCAAAACATCAAAACGACCGTAATCATTATTGTAGGCACGCCTAAAAAAACGTTCCTTCTCATCTAAATCACAAACCATGGAACCTGCCAAAAAGTTTGCATAAAAATCCAATTCATCATTATTAGCAATTTCAAGTAACTTTTCTTTATCATTACTGTAAAAACAAAGATTTGCTCTTGCTTCTTTATAGTTTATATCAATTTCTAAGGCTTTACAAAAGCTATCTATAGCACTTTTTATGTCACCGAGTTCCGCTTCCAAGACACCACGATAATTCCATATTTCCTTACAATCTTTTAACAAAGAAGAAGCTTTGACCATCATCTCAATAGCTTCACTTTTTTTAGATAAAGCCTTGTAACTCAAAGATAAATTAAAATAATACATCCCAAAAGGTCTCGGACTATACTTAATAGCGCTTAAAAAACAGTCTACAGCCTTTTTATCATCACCCTTACTTTGAGCAATGCACCCCATAAGATTCCATATATCAGAATTTTCAGGTGTAATCGTCAAAAGTTTTTGATAAATTTCCAAAGCATCATTCAAAGCTCCGTTATTTTGTAAATCCATTGCTTTTTTAAACATTACTTCGTATGACATTAAAACACCTGCTTAAATCAAAAAATCATTTAACAACTTAAGTATTTCTTCAATATCTTCATTATCTCCAAGTCTGTGATTACTGTTTTTTGCTAAAACTACCTTAACATCTTTAGATTTTAATTTTTGAGCAATCAACAAAGCTGTATGCCAATCAAGTGCAGCATCATTCATTCCTTGATAGAGTCTTACTTTTCCATCAAAATCAATACATTCTTTGTCTAGTAATAGGTTAGGTTCTGCCGATTCTATCATATCTTTGGTAATTGTGTATGAAAAATCATTTGTCGGAAATAATATCTGCCCATCTCTTTCAAGCATTTTTTTGTGCTCATCATTAAAGTATTTATCCATAAAAGACTTCAAGAAATCAGGTGCAGCCGCCATTCCTATCATACCGATAACTTTATCTTTAAATCTGATAGCACTTAATAAAGAAAGCCAACCACCCAAAGATGCACCCATGACCACAACATTACCATCAACAATATCTTCAATAATTTCAAAAATCTGTGATTTATAAGTTTCTATTGTTGTTTTTGTAAAATTATCCACATCACTTCCGTGTCCAGCAATTTCAAACCTAAAAAAACCGACACCATTCTCAATACACCATTTTCTAACGGCTTCCGGCTTTCTTCCAAACGGGTCTGAACAAAATCCATGTGTATAAACTATCGTAAAACTTTGAGTTTTAGCTTGATTAGGCTTAATATGCTCAATCAAAGTGGTGTGTCCGTTTTTAAAAGTATATTTTTGCATATAGCACCTCTTATTATATTAATTTGAACTTTAATGATATAGGATGATACAAAAAAATGAGTAAAGATAAAGTAAAAAAGCCCGTAGTTTTACAAGTTTTACCGGAGCTTAATCAAGGAGGGGTTGAATTGGGAACAATTCAAATAGCAGAAGCTCTGTCTCAAAAAGGCTTTAAAAACTTTGTTACGTCTTGTGGCGGTCGTATGGAATATCAACTTGATAAACTAAACGTAAAGCACATAAAACTACCATTAAAGACTAAAAATCCTATAAAAATTTTAAGAAACGCCAGAACTTTGGCTAAAATCATTAAAGAAGAGGGTATAAATATTGTCCATGCACGTTCTCGTGCTCCTGCATGGAGTGCTTACCTTGCTGCCAAAAAGACCGGTGCAACTTTTTTAACCACTTTTCACGGCACATACGGTCTTGGCCCGATGGGTATAAAAAAAATCTATAACCGAGTAATGACATTAGGAAAAAAAGTAATAGTCATTTCCAGCCATATAAAAAATCACGTTATGACACATTATAACGTAAAAGAAGAAAATTTGGTATTTATTCATCGTTGCGTTGATGTAGAAAAATTTAATCCTGATAACGTTACTAATGAGCGCCAAAAAACAATGGTAGAAACTCATCATATTCCGACAGATAAAAAAATCATCTTATTGATTGGTCGCCTTACACGTTGGAAAGGGCAAGAGTTGTTGATAGAGGCATTGGCAAAAATAAAATCACGTCAAGATTTCCATTGTATATTTACCGGAGATGATCAGGGAAGAACAGAATACACATCATCTCTATACCAACAAATAGAAGCCAATGATATGCAAGATAAATTTACTTTTATACGTCATACAGATGATGTTCCTGCATTGATGAAAGTATCTGATATAGTTGTTTCAGCCTCTATTGAACCGGAGGCTTTCGGCAGAATTGCCGCCGAAGGTGAAGCTATGAAAAAGATTGTTATTGCCTCAAATATCGGCGGTTCTTTGGATAACTTAAAAGATAGGGTTACGGGATTTCACTTCAAATCTGCTGA
>JAFYWO010000147.1 GCA_017557925.1 Alphaproteobacteria bacterium
AAGGAAATAATCTTCCTTCGCAAATTCTTTTATTACCGGAAATTGTAGACCTTTCCATTTCTCAAAAATCAGCTCTTTTAGAAGAATGCGACAGCTTATCAAAATTAGGACTTGTATTAGAAGAATTCGGTTCTGCAGTTATGGTAAAAGAAGTACCTGCACTACTAAAAGATACAGACCTCAAAAAAATGATAAAAGACTTAAGCGATGAGTTAATGGAGTTTAGCGCCACCACTATTGTAGAAGACAAAATAAATCACATAGCCTCAACTATTGCGTGTCACGGCTCGGTTCGTGCCGGTCGCTCTCTAAACATTGAAGAAATGAATCAACTGCTTCGTCAGATGGAAAAAACTCCACACTGCGGACAATGCAATCATGGTCGCCCCACTTATGTAAAATTGGAACTTTCTGATTTAGAACGTCTATTCCACCGCTAATCAATAAATTTTATTTAGCTAAAAAAGCTTTTTTTTATAAATCTTTATTTTACTGATATTTTTATCATAAAAAAACGGTGCTATTTCTAACACCGTTTCTAAGTTTTACCTGAAAAATAATTCTATTCTTCAGTTTCTACTTCACCGAACTCAGATACTACTTCTTCTGTTTCATCTTCGCCTGTTTCATCATCTGCATCAAGCCAAGTAACAGAAACAACGTTTTCGCCTTCTGCCGTGCGGAACAAAATCACACCCTGTGTCTTACGACCGGCAATTCTTATATCCTCAACCGGCATACGAATTAACTTACCGCCATCTGTTACCATCATAATTTGGCTATCATCTTTAATTGGGAACGAGCTTACAACTTCTTTGTTTCTTTCACTCATTTCCATATTAGCCACACCTTGACCACCACGAGCAGTAATTCTGTATTCATAAGCAGAAGTTCTCTTACCATAACCTGTAGATGTAACACTCAAGATAAACTCTTCGTTTTCTCTCATATCCTTAAACAACTCATAGCTGATTTTCGGTTCTTGAGCATTAAAGATATTTTCTTCTTCATCAACAGAATATTCAACTTTTTTCAAACAAGAAGAAAGTCTTAAATATTCATCTCTTTCATCAGTAGAAGCTTTAACATGCTTTAAGATAGACATAGAGATAACCTCATCACCTTCAGCTAATTTAATACCTCTTACACCACTGGAATTACGACCGACAAATACACGACAATCAGCTACTGCAAATCTGTTACACTTACCACCCTTTGCTGCCAACATAACATCAGAATTATCATCACAAATAGCCACATTAACAAGCCTATCGCCCTCATCCAATTTCATCGCAATTTTACCATTCGCTTGAACGTTTACAAAATCCATCAAAGAGTTACGACGAATATTACCAAAGGCTGTTGCAAACATAACAGACATATCTTTGCATTCTTCTTCAATCTCCGGCAATTTAAGACTTGTTGTAATTGTTTCTCCTTCTGTTAAAGGCAACAAATTAACAAACGGCTTACCTTTTGATGTCGGAGAACCTAAAGGAAGTTTATAAACTTTCATCTTATAAACAATACCTTTAGAAGAGAAGAATAATACCGGAGTATGCGTGCTTGCTACAAACAAGCGAGTAACAAAATCTTCTTCTTTTGTAGTCATACCTGATTTACCTTTACCGCCTCTTTTTTGAGCTTTATAAGCATTTAGAGGAACACGTTTAATGTATCCGGCTTCTGTAACGGTAACCACCATATCTTCTCTTTGAATAAGAGATTCAATATCTGTATCAATCTCAATATCTTCAATTTTTGTTCTTCTTGGGTTAGCATATTCAAGTTTAATTGCTTGGAATTCATCTTTCATAATACCCAACAATTTTTCACGACTTGCAAGAATAGATAAATATTCTTTTATTTCTTCTCCCAAAGCTCTTAATTCATCGTGAATTTTATCACGTTCCAAACCGGTTAAACGATGCAATCTCAAATCAAGAATAGCCTTTGCTTGTGCTTCGCTTAAACGATATTTACCCTCAACAACATTACGTCCCGGTTCTGCAATCAACTCAACCAAAGGTTCAACATCTCCAGCCGGCCAATCTCTAGCCATCAAAGCATCTTTTGCTATTTGAGGATTTTCTGCTGTTTTAATCAACTCAATAACAGGGTCAAGATTTTCAACCGCAATAGCAAGACCAACCAAGACATGCGCTCTGTCACGAGCTTTATTAAGTTTATAAACAGTTCTACGACGAATTACTTCTTCTCTGAATTTAACAAAGGCTTCAATAATATCTTTCAAATTCATCATCATTGGTCTGCCATTGTTAATAGCAAGCATATTCATACCGAAACTTGTTTGAAGTTGTGTGTATTTATAAAGTTGGTTAAGCACCACATCTGCCTGAAATTCTTTCTTAACTTCAACCACAACTCTAACACCTTGACGGTCAGATTCATCACGAATATCAGAAATACCTTCAACTCTTTTTTCTTTAACCAATTCTGCAATTTTTTGCACAAGCACTGCTTTATTCACTTGATATGGAATTTCGTGAACAATAATAGCTTCTCTGTCTTTTCTTATTTCTTCAATAGTGCATTTAGCTCTCATCATAACAGAGCCACGACCTGTAAGATATGCGTTTTTAGCTCCACCATAACCTAAAATCAAACCACCTGTTGGAAAATCTGGTCCGGGAACAATCTTAACCAAATCATCTATTGTAATATCCGGATTATCAACATAAGCACGACAAGCATCTAATACTTCGCCCAAATTATGCGGAGCAATGTTTGTTGCCATACCAACGGCAATACCGTTAGTTCCGTTTACAAGCAGGTTAGGATATCTTGCAGGTAATACCGTCGGCTCTTTTAGAGACTCATCATAGTTAGGCATAAAGTCAACAGTATCACATTCAATATCTTCAATCAAAGAGTGAGCAACTTTAGCAAGTCTTGCCTCAGTATAACGCATAGCAGCCGCCGAGTCACCATCCATAGAACCGAAGTTACCTTGTCCGTCAATAAGAGGTAAACGCATAGAAAAAGGTTGCGCCATACGAACCATTGCCTCGTAAACAGAACTGTCACCGTGAGGGTGGTATTTACCCATAACTTCACCCACGATACGAGCAGATTTCTTAAAAGGTTTATTAAAATCATACCCATTTTCGTATGCTGCATAAATAATACGACGATGCACCGGTTTCAAACCGTCTCTCACATCAGGTAACGCACGAGAAACAATAACACTCATAGCATAAT
>JAFYWO010000148.1 GCA_017557925.1 Alphaproteobacteria bacterium
TAATATTATTAACAGTAGCTACTTTCATAATATTTTTTAGTGGATATGTTTTTATATTTTTTTGGAAATTTGATATTTTAAAAGAAGCTTCATATATCAAGCTTCAAAACTTTTGGAATAATGGCGGAGTTTTTCGCACATTTAAAGATATAAGTTTACTTGTTTGCTTGATGTTGTTACCAATATCCATAATAATATCCACCAAAAAGCTGTATAAAGAGGGTTTTTGGAAAACAATTTTAACTCCTTTTGTAATGTTATGGAAGAAGGCAACAAACCCCAAAAGAGAAGAAATACAGAGTGTTACAATAAAAAATTTAGGAGCAAAGGATAAAACTTTAGATGATATAATAAACGAAAAAATGAAAGAAAAATTAAAAGAAGAAACAAAAAACACAATACAAGATATTCGCAATCAAATATCTACCAAAATAAAAGAAAATGAAACACAATAAGCACTTATTAACTAATAGGTCTTATAATACACCAAACAACCCTCTGGAGAAGAACTTGAAACCACTATTAATAACACTAAAAATACTGCTTATTGGCTTTCTATGGAGCGTTATCTTCATAGATGCAATGAGGGTGGTTTTACTCATAAATTGGCATTTTGATATTTTTCTTAAAGAGCACTGGCTTCTTTTAAAGATAAAATGGAACAGTGGTGCTCCTATTTCAGGTTCAGAAGTTATATTTTTTATCATAATACTAAGCTCTTTCCCGATTTGGTTGGCAGGGTGGTATGGTCTGTCTTTATTAAAATTAAGAAAATGGTTAAGGTTAATATTGCTTTCTCCTCTTTTCTTGTATAGAAAATTGACTCTTAAAACCAAAGCCCCTGTAATTGTTAAGAAAAAAACAATAACAGAAGATATACAAACCGTAAAGAAAACGCCGATAATTAAAAAAGCTTCCGTAAAACGTCCTGTTCAGCCTTCTGCAACGCTAATGCCAACAACACAAAAAGTTAATGCAACACCGTATTCTGCTCCAATGTCATCTGTGTCAACACCATCATATTTATCAACATCTAACTCTAACAAGAAACAGGAACAGTCTAAACCAATAGACCATGCTTTGTTTAATTTTGATGAAGAAGATTTTGATTTAGATTTTGATTTTGAGAAGAAAGAAACTCCTACTAAAGAAGCAGAAAACACAATTCCAACAGCGTTAGTTGCAGATAATCCGCCTGAAGAAGCAGTGGTAGAAAAAACTCATAAATCAAATAATAAAACACAAAGACAAGAAAAACCTGAAAGAGCCGAAAGACAAGAAAGGCATAAAAGAGAACCACAAAACAGAAGACAACCGCATAATTCATCAGACAAAGATTCTCATACACCTGTAATGGATGTCTTGGCACAAAAAGGTTATGATATAATATCATCAGCAATAATCAAAAATATAACTGTAGACTATATAGCCGTATCCAAAAAAGAATTACTTCTTTGTTTGGTTGACAGAGAAACCGGAGATTGGCTTGCAGATGAAGAAAACTTCAATGATGAAGAACCATTATGGTTTTCTGAAAGTAGCCAACGAGTTTCACCTGTTAGAAAAATAGATATAGTCCAAGACATAATTAAAACCAAATTAGCAATTACAGATTTTCATTTTGATGTTGTATCTTATGTCATAATACAAGCAGGTAACATCATCAATGCAGAGGATATGTTTGATATATGGAAGTCAATGAACATAAATGTAACTCGCATCAATAGAGGAAGTCCAAAAGAAATACGCTTATTCTCTAAAACTGTAGAAAATTGCGAAGATAAGTTAGATAAAAATACATTTGAAAAACTTAAAAAACTAATTTATAGTATGGCATAATTTATTATTTTGAGGTAGATAAAATGGCAAAAGAAAGAGGAAAAGAGTGGGAAGAATATGATAATGCGGTCCAATGGATGACTATAACTTTTTTTATTGCATTGGGTGTATGTATTTTATTCTTATATTTATCACAACCGTTGGCTTTTTTAATGCAAAACGGAATATCTAAAAAAAGTATAGATATAATTACCAAATTTTTACAAAAATCAATAGTAGACCCTGGATTTCTCTTTGATATATATGGAAAATGGTTTAAGAAGATATTTAAATATCAAGGTGAGTTTAAATTAAGTCTATGGATTCCGTTATTGCCATTTATTCTTTTTCCACTGATTTTGGTTTTCGGTGCTTTAAGATGTCCATATAAATTCCAATCAAATGTTCATGGTAGTGCTCATATTGCAACCCTTAGAGATATAGAGCGTATGCCTCTTTTAGGTTTTGATGGTTTCTGTATGGTTGTAGGCAAATTTGAAGGAAGACTTCTAAAATTAAAAGAAACATTATCCACTCTATGCTGTGCTCCTCCGGGAACCGGTAAAACAGCCGGTGTGGTTATTCCAACAATTTTTAATTCAGACGGATTAAGTATCATCGTTAACGACCCGAAGCCTGAGTTGTGCTATTCAACAACAGGAGCAAGAGCAAAAGTTGGTCCGGTAGTTGTTATTGACTGGGGTAAAGAAGATGACCCATCAACAGGTGTATACTATCCGAGTTGGAATCCTTTGTCACCGGGAACATTGCCTTCAGTTGGTCCTGCACGAGATTTGTATATAGATTCAATGTGTAATACTCTTGTAGAAGATCCTAAAGGCGGAGGAGATGCTTATTGGTCGCAAGCAGGTAGAGGTGCATTGTGCGGACTTATACATTTCGTTGCATCTAAATGTGAGAAAGCTTTGGCTAATGAAAAATTTACCCAAAAAATATATGAAGGCTCACTTACAAAAGAAGATAAAGAGGAGTTAATACATCATTACGAAGATATGCAATCAGGTAACTTAAAGATTGTTGCCGCTCGAGCGATACAAGATATTCAAACAGGTAATCTCACAATAGATAACTACCTTCCAATAGGAACATGGCGTTCATTTCCTGAAAAATGGATAAATCATGAAGCTTGTCTTGCTATGATTCTTGAGTGGATTACTACTGCTCAAATCCAGCAAAGTAATGAGATAAAGCGTCGTCAAGAAGAAGGTGACCAAATGGCGGGAATGGCTGACCTTATGGGTGAACTTCTAGATGATGCTACCAACGAGGCAAATGACTATGGTTATTCACGTCGTTGTATAACAGAGTTATCTGGTTTAAGAGCAAAGCCTGATAAAGAACGTGGTTCTGTATTATCAATGGCATTCAATGGTATCCGTATATTCAAGAATACAGCGGTGGTTGCACGCACGAGTTTTTCAGATATTCAATTTAAGGATATGCGTGGTATGAAAGATCCTGTTACAGGGGAGTGGAAACCAATTTCTGTATATCTTTCAGTAAACCAAACGGATGCTCAAGCTTTAAACCCGATTAGTGCAGTGTTTGTAGACCTTATGAGCGCTTATTTGATTTCTAATCCACCAAATTTTGTAAACGCAACAGATGGTAAAATGGGACCGTTTCCAACGCTTTTTGTTCTAGACGAGTTTCCGCAAATGCCAAAACTTAAAGCCGTAATTGATGGTCCAGCTGTAGGTCGTGGTCAAAAGGTATCATACCTTCTTATTGGACAAGATTTGGGGCAAATATCCGGTAAATACGGGAAAGATGACCTTGAAACAGTTATTTCAACAACTGCTTGTAAAGTCATTTTATCACAAAACAACGAGCAAACCGCACAACGTTTTTCAAAAATGATAGGTAACAAAACAGTTCAAACTACATCATTTTCTCGTAGTGAGGGTAGCTTAAATAAAGACTTTAACCCGTTTGCCAAAAACGTATCATACCAGTTGCAGGGCGTATCTGCAATTAGTTCAAATGATTTGTTAAGCTTACCGATGTTAAAACAGGTTGTATTGATGCAAGGATCTATTGATACACCAATTATGGCAGATGCTCCTCGTTTTTATCTTGATAAAAAAATGTTGGCTCTATCCAAATTACCTCACTCTCCTTGGGTTCCTGATTGGATTGTGGCACAACGTTCATCTGATACAGAGGATATTCTATCTAAACTGGGTGTAGACTATGATCCAGAGCACGAGGAATATATGGAATTTGAAGAAGATGAGGCGTAAAAAGATATCTTTTCCGGAAATAAAGGATTTTTCTTTACTCTCTATACTAAAGAGTAGCACAAGATTTGTGCTACTCTTTAAACATACTATAATATTTTGGTCAGTAATAAACTTTATCTTATTGTATATGTTTAGCACAATACCAAACGGATGGCGAAATTCATTAAGTATATTATGGTTAGTAGGCTATTATATATTTTGGAGTATTTTTATACGTTATATTTTGCAGCATCGTCCATACTTTTCACTTATTAGGATTTTTAATGCGTTAATACCCTCAAGTAAGATAATGTTTATAAATATAGCGCTTTATATTTTAATAACAATAATTCCGTTCATTCCATTGATAATGGGGTTCAGAGATAAGTATTTGGAATTTTTTGAAGCCTATATGCTAATTTTACAAAGTCATGAAACAATGTTTGGTAAATCACTTTATTACTGTTTTATGATACTAATTTCTCCTTATACCATAACAAGACCATATTTAGCATTTATATCATCATTAGTAGGTAAAAGTCGCTCAATAATGGATGCTTATAACAAAACAAAAGGTCATTATTGGCGCTTTGTTTCATATTCATTTATAATGAGTTTATTATTTGCCATATCATATTATTTGGATAGATTGTATAATCTAAAAACCCTAATATTTGTTATGAGTATAACTTTAATATACTTTAATATAGTATTCATAAATATCTATAAAAATTTCTACAGAAGAAGACCTAAAAAATCATCTTACTGAACTCATCTTCGCTAATAACTTTAATACCTAGTTCTTCTGCTTTTTTAAGTTTAGAACCGGCATTTTCTCCTGCTACAACAAAATCAGTAGAACCGGATACTGAACCGGAAACCTTAGCTCCGTTAGAAAGAGCCTTGCTTTTTGCTTCACTTCGTGTAAACATAGTAAGAGTTCCCGTAAATACAATAGTTTTGCCTGATAATAAAGAATCTTCATTTATAATTTCGTCAAAATCATCAATTTTTATAACATCTAGAAGCTTTTTTATTACATCAATATTATGTTCTTCATTAAAAAATTCAACAATATCCGAAGCCACTTGAGGACCGATACCATCAATATTTATAAGCAAGCTAATGTTTTTTTTAATCATTGCTTCCATGAAGTCAGTAAAATTATGATAATGTTTTGCTATCAAATAGGCTGTTGCTATACCAACTTGCCGAATACCCAAAGCATAAATAAATTTTTGCAAAGTAATTTTTTTGCTTTTATTTATTGCTTCAAATAATTTTGTGACAGATTTGCTTCCCCATCCGTCTCTGTTTTCTAAATTAAGACTTTCATCAAAAGAAAATAAATCTTGAGGTTTATTTCGTTTTTCCAGTGTGAAAATATCATAAGGTGTTGTAATAATTTTATCTTTATAAAAATCTTCAATAACCTTATCACCTAATCCTTCTATATTAAAAGCATCACGAGAAACAAAGTGTTTTAATCTTTCAACAGCTTGTTGCGGACAGGTAAGTCCACCGGTGCATCTTCTGACTGCTTCATCTTCTTCTCTGACAGCATGTGCTCCGCAAAGAGGACAAAATTCAGGAAACTTAAATTCTTCCATATCTCTAGTTCTTTTATCTTTTAATACCTCAACAACTTGCGGAATAACATCACCAGCTCTTTGTATAACAACCATATCACCAATACGAATATCTTTCCTTTTTATTTCATCTTCATTGTGTAAAGTAGCGTGAGAAATCAAAACACCACCGACATTAACAGGTTCTAAATCTGCAACAGGAGTAAGTGCACCTGTTCTACCAACCTGAATTCTTATGTTGTTAAGTTTGGTAATAGCTTTTTCGGCAGGAAATTTGTGTGCAACAGCCCATCTTGGAGTTCTTGTTAAAAAACCCAATCTTTTCTGTAGTTCTAAACTATTAACTTTATATACAATACCATCAATATCATACGGCAAATTAGCTCTGTTTTCCATTAAGTTTTTAAAGCTAACCAATAAATCATTTTCGTTTTTACATATTTTATTGTAAATATTTACCGGAAAACCGAGTTTTTCAACATACTTTAAGAATTCATCTTGTGTATTCCAAAAAATATCAGAAACATCGCCCCAAGTATAAACAATAAAACTTAAATTTCTTTGTTCGGTAATTCTTGCATCAAGTTGTCTTAAAGAGCCAGCAGCAGCATTTCTTGGATTCGCAAAAATTTTTTTATTCTCTTTTTCGTTTTTTTCGTTTAATTTTAAGAAATCAGCTTTAGACATAAATACTTCGCCTCTAACTTCAAAAGTAAGAGGAACATCTCCCTTTATATATAAAGGAAAACCTTTGATTGCTTTTAAGTTTTCTGTTATTTCTTCGCCAATTTTTCCATCTCCTCTGGTTGAACCTTTTACGAATACACCATTTTTATACATAGCAGAAAAAGAAAGCCCATCCATTTTTGGTTCTGCACTAAATTCAATATCTTCACTACTATTTAAAAACCTTTTTATTCCCGTAATAAAATCGTGTAGTTCACCATCATTAAATATATCCGCCAAAGAGAGCATAGGAACATTTAATTCAATTTTCTTAAATTCACTTTTAACTTTAGCTCCAATTCTTTTAGAGGGGCTATCATCTCTAACGAGATGAGGAAATTTTGCTTCTAAAGCACTATTAAGATGACGAAGTTCATCGTATTTTGCATCATCCAAATAAGGGTCATCATTTTGATAATAGGCAATATCTGCCTTTTCAATTTCTTTAGATAAAAACTCTAATTGCTTTTTTGCTTCATCTTCATCAATATTCCTAATATCAATCATCACACACCTTTAAAAAACATTTTTAAATATTATATATAAATTTGTTGACAAATTACCACATATTATGCATAATATCTCCAAGTTTTTTATATTTGAGGCAAATATGATTATAAATTTAAACATAAAACAGATGAAGATAAAACGTAAGGAAGAATATTCCCGCCGTCTGTGCTATGCTATTAAATAATGTCATATTGTAATACAGATTATAGAGCGGGTAAAAACCCGCTTTTTTTATTGAAATTTTTAATGAGGAAAAAATGAACAACACTTTAAGAAAATATGAAGTAAATAACCAAATGGTATGGCAAGGCAGTTTATCCAAAGTAGATGGTATCAGCCAAGAAAAGCCTGTTCATTTTTATATTCGTCCTCTTTCGGTAGAAAATGCTCAACAAATGGGAGAGTTATCCGAAGCTATATATAACAACTTAAAAGAAGGAGAAGAATGTTTTATACATAAACACTCTAAAGAATACTATTATGATATCTTTCAAAACCCAAATGTTCATTACATAGGTGTATTTGTTGGTTCACGTCTTGTTGGTATGTCATACTTAAAAGTGTGCCATAATGAGCAAGAACTTCAAGAAGAGCTTCCAAATTCCAGTTTTAATTTTTTTAAAAACAAAAAAGATACAAAAGTAGCATCATTTGGAGCAGATTCCGTTCTTCCATCATTTAGAGGTAATTCTTTAAATGCTATAATGATAGATTACCGTATGAGTTTAGCTTCAAATTTAGGTTGCACGGACTGTACATCTATTGTAGATAGAAATAACCGTTGGAATATGACCCCATATTTTGCAAATCGTTTCAATCTTTTCTCAACAGCAATAGATCCTTCTGATGGCGGTAAAATCTCACTTTTACACAAACCAATGGCTAAAGAAACTGTTTTATCAAACATAAAAACTCGTATAACATTACCTTTCAATAGATTTGAATTGATAGATGATTTGATAGAAAAAGGCTTCATAGGTGTTGATTTTGATAAAAAAGAGGCAAAAGTAACTTTTGCGCATTCAAATTTTTATGTTTCAAATGTCAGACACTTGCCAAGATTATTTGAAACACAAATTTTCCA
Organism: Alphaproteobacteria bacterium; assembly: GCA_017557925.1. Classification (GTDB taxonomy): domain Bacteria; phylum Pseudomonadota; class Alphaproteobacteria; order RF32; family CAG-239; genus CAG-267. The sequence goes on from JAFYWO010000148.1 coordinate 7,971, forward strand.
AAATGCCTTTGTTGTATAAAAAAATATCGTTAAGACAATATTTTTCTTGCGAAGTATAATATTTCTGCTATCATAACTCCGTTATATTAAATTTTATTGGAGGTTACCATAGCTACAGAAAATACTAATGCGCCAGTACGTGAAGCTGACGGACCACGCATAAATAAAGAAATAAGAGCCAAAGAAGTTCGTTTAATCAACTATAACGGAGAGAATTTAGGTGTTGTTTCCACTCAAGAAGCTTTAAGAATTGCTCAAGAAGTCGGTCTTGATTTGATAGAAATTTCTCCCCAAGTAAATCCACCTGTTTGCAAAGTACTTGATTATGGTAAATATAAGTATGAATTGCAAAAGAAGAAAAACGAAGCTAAAAAAAATCAAAAAGTGGTTAGTATTAAAGAGCTAAAGCTTCGCCCTATGATAGAAGCTCACGATTACGAAGTAAAATTAAAACAAGCTAAAAAATTCTTAAGCCAAGGCGATAAAGTTAAATTTACAATGCGCTACAAAGGTCGTGAAATGTCCGCTAATGATATGGGAAAAGAAATTTTAAATAAACTAATAGAAGATTTAGATGGTTTATGTAAAGTAGATGCAGCACCTAAAACAGAGGGAAAGCAAATGTTTATGATTGTATCACCGCATATCGTTTCGTCATAATTGATAAAGTTATCATAAACCGACGCGCCATTTTCCTTTAATACAATTTTTTCTTTATAGGAAACAAGTAAAATATCATCCCTTAAAAAACTATCACAATAA
>JAFYWO010000149.1 GCA_017557925.1 Alphaproteobacteria bacterium
CATAACTTCAAAATTTTTCCCTTTTGCAAAACAATTTTAATCTATCAAAGGAAACTTATTTTGATGTTTTAATTGACATCTAAAAAAAAACACTATAAGAAACTTATCAATAATAACTTAAAATTTTCTTAACCGATAGGTTTTATCCAATGCATTTAAAAGATTTGAAAGATAAATCACCTAAAGTTCTGCTCGAAAAAGCCGAAGAACTAGGTGTTGAAGATGCTTCATCTTTACGAGTTCAAGATCTCATTTTCGCAATTATGAAAAAAGTTGCCGATGATGATGAAGTTATATACGGAGATGGCGTTATAGAAGTTATGCAAGATGGTTTTGGATTCTTGCGTTCATCATTATCCAATTACCTTGCATCTGCAGATGATATATATGTATCACCGCAACAAGTAAAAAGATATGGTTTAAGAACTGGTGATACAGTTGAAGGTGAAATTCGTGCTCCTAAAGAAAATGAGCGTTATTTTGCTTTAACAAAAATAAATACTATCAACTATGATGATCCTGAAAAATCCAAATTACGCGTTAATTTTGATAACTTAACTCCGCTTTATCCTACAGAAAAGCTTAATTTTGACGTTATATGCGGTGATAAAGATTATACAACTCGTGTAATAGATTTAATATCTCCGCAAGGAAAAGGTCAGCGTGGTCTTATAGTAGCTCCACCGAGAACTGGTAAAACTGTTATGTTGCAAAACATTGCTCACGCTATAGCTACAAATCATCCGGAAGTTTATCTTATTGTTCTGTTAATAGATGAACGTCCTGAAGAAGTTACAGATATGACGCGTTCTGTTAAAGGAGAAGTTATATCCTCAACCTTTGATGAGCCAGCATCTCGTCACGTTCAAGTTGCTGAAATGGTTATAGAAAAAGCAAAACGTTTGGTAGAAACAAAAAAAGATGTAGTAATTCTTTTGGATTCTATTACTCGTCTTGGTCGTGCATACAATACAGTTGTTCCATCATCAGGTAAGGTTTTAACAGGTGGTGTTGATGCAAATGCGCTTCAACGTCCAAAACGTTTGTTAGGTGCTGCAAGAAATGTTGAAGAAGGTGGTTCTTTAACAATTATTGCAACAGCGCTTATTGATACCGGCTCAAGAATGGATGAAGTTATTTTTGAAGAATTTAAAGGAACAGGTAACTCAGAAATTATACTTGATAGAAAATTAACAGACAAACGCTTATTCCCAACCATAGATATAACCCGTTCAGGTACTCGTAAAGAAGAACTTTTGGTTGATAAATCAATTTTAACTAAAATGTGGGTATTGCGCCGTGTATTAATGCAAATGGGTATGACGGATGGTATGGAATTCTTGCTTGAAAAATTAAAATTATCAAAAGATAATCAAGATTTCTTTGATAATATGAATTCTTAAAAAGATTTATACTCAATAAATTAACCTCCCTATCATTGGGAGGTTTTTTATTTATTTTTTTTAATAATATATGAATTATAACTTATATTAAGTAGATGTATTTTTATATCTGCCAGCACCTTTGGTGGTGTGGGCTTTCAACGGCTTTTATCTTACACGGTGTTAGGATATAACATCGTAAAATTGTGAACTTTGATTTTAAGTTTACAATGAATATATCCCCGACTTGAAAAGGTCGGGGAGCTTTTAGCGTATGCAATAGAAGTTCTTTAAGACTTTAAAGGCTAAAAGAGTCATTTTGTAAGATATGATTGTTGAACTCTCCGACCGCCTTATTAAAAAAAGGTGGTTTTTTATTTGGACTAAAATAGGAGAGAACTTATGAAAAAAGTTTTGTTTTTAATATTATTGTTGTTTATAGAAGGATGTTCATATCAAAAATTTAATATAAAGTCACGAAGGAAATACAATACCGGCGTATGAAGGAACATCACATTTTATTTTTTAGGGATTAGGTCAAACAAAAACTGTTAATCCCAATGATGTGTGCGGAAGAAGAGGAGTTTCAGGTGTAGAAACGGATATAATTTTTGGAACGGTTTAGCTAGTGTTTTAACTTATGGAATATATCAACCTCAAGAATACAAAGTATATTGTAAATCTGATGCAGGTTATATACCAAAATATACAAGACAACCTGTTTATAATAATCAAGGTTATAGATATAATCAATATAACAGTTATAATTACTAAAAAAAGGGGACTCAAATCCCCTATTCTTTTACTTATTTAATAAAAAATATTTAACATCTCTCATATCATAAAAAATATTTTCAACGCCTAATTTTTTTACTTCACTTAAATATTTATCATTTTGATACATTTCGCTTCCTAAAAAAGCAATAACCTCTATCCCTGCTCTTTTAGCCGCTGTAATACCAACCAAAGAATCTTCAATTACTAAACAATCTTCAGGTTTTTCACCCATTTTATTGCATGCATACAAAAACAAATCAGGTTCAGGTTTACCTTTACTAACCATATCAACTGTAAATAAATTACTTTCATTAAAATATTTATTCCAAAAATCAATAGACTTTAACTTTTCAATAGTTTTTATAAAAACTCCTCCGGTAGCTATACAATATTTATTCAAGCTTTTTATAATATCTTCAACAAAAGGCGTTACTTTCATTTCTTTATTTTTAATACACTCTATATCTTTATTTAAGCATTCGTTCCAAAAAGCATCATCTGTTATAATTCCAAGACCTGTTAGAACATCTCTTTTTGATTTATCACTCATTCCACCAAGATAATTATTTGTTGTTTCAAAATCCCAACCAAGATTAAATTTTTCATTTAATATGTTTTGCCTATTCTTAATCCAAATTTTTTCACTATCGGCAATAACACCATCAAAATCCCAAATGATTAAATTCTTTTTCATAACATAACCTTTTTATTGTTTTGTTTACAATAAACTAACAAATCATAATTAATATACAGTAAAAACTAAAATATAATATCTAGATTTTTTTTAATTTTTATGTTAGAAGATAATATAATTAAACAAATGTTTGAAAATCCATTAAACTACTGATTGGTAGATAAACTAGAGAGATAATAATATGACGAAGAATACAATATATGCGCTTTCTACAGTATTTGGTAAATCTGGTGTTGCTGTTATAAGAATATCAGGTAATAGCGTATTGAACATAGTATCAAAAATAACAAATATAGATATAAATAAAATAAAACCACGTCATACATATTTTACTAATATAATAAATCCTGATACAAAGGATGTTTTAGATAAATCTTTGGTAATATATTTCAAAGCGCCATATTCTTTTACCGGTGAAGATGTTTTAGAAATTCAATGTCATGGCTCTAAAGCTGTTTTAAACAGTGTTTTAAATGTATTATCTAAGCTTAATGATGTTCGTTTAGCAGAACCTGGAGAATTTTCTAAACGTGCTTTTTATAATAATAAAATGGATTTAACTGAAGCAGAAGGGTTAGCGGACCTTATAGATGCAGAAACAACTGAACAGCAAAAATATGCAATCCGTCAGTTAAGTGGTAATCTTAAAAACCTATATTCATCTTGGCGAGAAGAACTTGTTAAAAACTTATCTTATCTTGAGGCTTTTATTGATTTTCCTGAAGAAGATATACCTGAAAAGTTGTATAATGATATTTTAAACAGTGTATTTAAAATAAAAGAGGATATAACGTTGCATTTAAAAGGTAATAATGTTAATGAACGCTTAAAAAATGGTTTTAAAATAGTGATAGCAGGCTCTACTAATGCTGGTAAATCAAGCCTTATAAATACACTTACAAAGCGTAATGCTGTAATTGTTTCAGATATAGCAGGAACTACCCGTGACGCAATAGATATA
>JAFYWO010000014.1 GCA_017557925.1 Alphaproteobacteria bacterium
CTTGATACTGTCATCAAAAGGGCAGTCATCTACGTCAAATCGCAAAAATTGCTCCGCATTTTGAATTTGACCTAAGCGCTTAGCGTGATTTTTTATCATAATACATAAAATTATAGTGTTTTTCAAAATATATTATATAGACAAAAAAGGCTAAGTCAATCATTTTTTTGTTTATAATAAATTCATCTTGTGGAGAAAATAAAAAAAAATATAACCTCAAAAATAAATTATGCTAAACTCTGATAAATACTTTGGAAAGAGAGTTTTTATGAGCAAAAAATCTACTAAATTAACAGTATTTCTTATTGTTTTAGTCTTTTTATTCTGTTTATGGATGTTAGGATTTATGCTTTTTAGTAATTATGTCTTCAAAATGTCAGAAGACACAACAGTATATCCTAAAAGCAACAAAGCCGGTATTACCGTATTAACCGGTGGCAGAAATCGTATAGCTAAAGCCATAACAATGCTAAACCAAGAAAAGGGTGCTCGTTTGCTTATTTCCGGAGTTAAAGAAGATATATCACTTGAAGACATCATTAAAAGAGAAGATGTCGCTTTAAAGACATCACTTCCCATAGATTTAGGAAAACAGGCAACTGATACTCTCGGTAATGCAAAAGAAATAAAACTTTGGTCAGAAAAATATAAAATCAACAAAATATATGTAGTAACATCTTTTTATCATATTCCACGTTCAGGTTTAGAAATAGAGCATATCGTAAAAGATAAAGAGTTGATTTATGTTCCGGTTTGTTCTGACTATGTTTCTCCTAATTGGTGGGAAAATTTAAGCAGTTTTGAGTTTTTGGCTCGTGAATATACCAAATTTTTAATCGTTTATGTTCAATATAAAGTGTTAGGATTATAAAATGACAAAATTGAAACTTATTTTACGTTCAACTGTTGCAAATCTTTACTTTTATCCGGCTATGATGTTAGGTTTTGTTATAGCTATAATCGTTGGTTTGTTTTCCAGAAAAAAAATGGTTTATATTTGGGATAATCATCTTCATCCTTTAATTTTCAAACCAATGTTAAAACTATGCGGTATAGAAATAGAGGTTAGGGGAGAAGAATATATCAAACCAGGCTATATTTTTGCCTCTAAACATGAATCAGCGTTTGAAACCTATGCTTATACCGGTATTATCAAAAACTCTGTCTTTGTCTTAAAAAAGGAATTGACATATATTCCTCTTTTCGGATGGGGGCAAGCCTTATATGGTATGATACCAATAGACAGAGGTGCAGGTGCAAAAGCTATGAAAGGAATGCTCAAAGAGGCTAAAAAAAGAACAAAAGACGGACGTAATATTATAATATTTCCTGAAGGCACACGTTGTAAACACTTACAAGTTAAAGGTTATAAATCAGGTATTGTATTTCTTGCAGAAGGTCTTGATATGCCAATAGTTCCAGTTGCCTTAAACTCTGATTTATGTTGGTCAAAAGCTTCATTTATACGTCGTCCCGGTAAAGTAATTTTTGAATTTATGGAACCTATGCGAGTATCCGACTACAAAAATAAAAAATAATTTATGGAAGAACTTGAAAATCGTATAGAAACAGCTTGTCAAAAGATAGCATAATTATATTAATTAAAATAAGAAGAGAGCGCAAAGCTCTTTTTTTTGACATTTGTAATTTTTTATGGTATTATTTTCTCATAGGAGATAGTAAATTATGACAGAAGAAAGAAGTTTTAATAAATTAAATCGTAATCTTCATCAAGATGTATTAAATCTTTGGGATGAGTGTTTTGGGGATTTACCAATAGTTACGCAACGCTTACTAAAAGCCTATGGTGCGGTTTGTTCTAAAAAGGCTTATACCCATCATAAAATAAGAACAAATATTTCTTATGAAAAACCTAAACAGGTTGAACAACGAATATTTGATAGAGAAACCTGCTTTAATAAAGATGATGTGCAAACTAAACAAGCGCAAGCTTTGGTTGATAAAATACTAAAAAAAATGTCAAACATAGATACTCAAACTTCAAAATTCTTAAAAGACTTCTTAAAAGATAAAGAAGTTGTAGTAACTGTTGATAAAGGTCTGAGTGATGATGCTTGTTTTGGCGGCTTTAATCCTGAAAGCAAAAAGTTATATATAGAGTTAAACGCCGGTTGTTTTTATCATCATACAAAAAATCCTAATCTTTTTAATGAGGCAAGTATAGCAAGAACCGTTGGTCATGAAATAGGGCATGCAGTGGAGCAAATTAGTAGAAGTTCTAAAACAACCCCAAATAGTATCGGATATTCTTCTAACTCTTGGGAGGTGGAAAGTTTTTGTGATGCTTTTGGCAGTGTTTTAGCCTTACAAGCAGGGTATAGTTTATCTCCATCAATAGAAAAAATGAAAATGTTTGAAGATAAAGATGAAGAAATTCATAAAGAAATAGATCCTCATCCCACTCTAAAACAACGTCGCAAGCTGGCTGAACTTATAGACAGAGCTTTTCCTGATGCTAAAAGAGAATTATCTCATTTTTCTGAAGAAATATGTTCTGTTAATTGGGATAAAAAAACAATAAAAGAAAAAGAGGTCTGTATTGAAAATTATTCACAAGAAAGATAATAACCAAAACAGAATTAAAATAAAAAAATCCCCTAATAATTTCAAGGGGATTTTTTAATTTTATGCTTAAATATTATCCGATAAGCTTTTTCCACCAAGTTTTCTTTTCTTCTTGAGGTTTAGAAACTTCTTCCGGTTCAAAGTTTTTAACTTCATCAGCGGTTTCAAAGTTATTGGAATTTCTTTTTGCATCTTTATTGGCATCACGTCTGCCTCTCATACGAGATTTACTTCTTCTATCAAATCTACGACGAGATTTAGGTCTGTAATCACTTTGTTCATCAATATCAGTTGATTCAAAGCTTTCAACTTCATCAACGGTGTCGTTTCTGGCAGAGGCATGTTCATAAGCAGAAGTAGCTGCAACAACTTCTTTAATCTCTTTTACAACTTTTGTTTTTTCAAACTTATAGTCAGAGATACTGCGGATTTGGTTGTCAGCAGAAATAACAATCTCCATATTATATCTTTCTTCCAAATCAGCCAAAATTCTTCTCTTATGATTCAAAAGATAAATAGCGGTATCATAAGGAAGTTTTGCTTCTATATGATTATATGCTTTTTTTATACCTTCTTCTTCTAAAGCTCTTAAAATAAGGTTTGCACCCGATTCTGTTGTTCTTTGAACGCCTTGACCTTTGCAATAAGGGCAGGTTGTATAATTGCTTTCCACAAAAGAAGAGTGCATTCTTTGACGAGAAATCTCCAGCAATCCGAAAATGCTCATCTTTGCCACTTGGATTCTTGAACGGTCAGACTTTAATGCTTCTTTCATTCTCTTTTCAACAGCGTGATTGTTGGAAGCTTCATCCATATCAATAAAGTCAATAACAATAAGGCCGGCAAGATTTCTGAGTTTTAATTGTCTTGCAATTTCATCAGCAGCTTCAAGGTTAGTCTTTAATGCAGTTTCTTCAATATCCATTTCGTGTGTTGCACGTCCGGAGTTAACATCTATTGCAACCAATGCTTCTGTCGGATTAATAACTAAATATCCGCCACTTGCTAATTGAACAATAGGATTATGTAATTTGTCTAACTCTTTTTCAACTTGATAGTGTTGGAATACCGGTATTTCATTTGGTTTACGGCATTTTATTTTTTCACTCATATTCGGAGACAAAATTTTACTGAAATCTTTTGCCATTCTATAAGCTTCATCACCATCAATAATCACTTCGCCTATATCTTTAGTATACATATCACGAAGTGCACGTTTAATTAAATTACCTTCTTCATAAATAATACTTGGAACTTTCATAGATAAAGCGCTATGACGAATATGATTCCATGTTCTGATAAGGTAATTATAATCTCTTATAATGTCTTCACGTTTTTTATCTTCGCCGGCTGTTCTGATAATCATAGACATATCATCATTAAGAGGAAGTTCTTTAATTAAATCTTTTAGGCGTTTACGGTCGTTCGCATTAGTAATTTTACGAGAAACACCGCCGGATTTAATTCTGTTAGGCATCAAAACGCAATAACGACCGGCTAAAGATAAATATGTAGTGCAAGCTGCGCCTTTATTACCTCTTTCTTCTTTAACAACTTGAACAAGAACGGTTTGCCCCTCTTTTATTACATCTTGAATAGAAGAACGATGATAAAGCTTTCTTGCATAAATAAGTTTTCTTTGGATTTCCAAATAATGCTCTGTATCCTCTACATCGCAAACTTCATCATCACATTCATTATCGTTGTCATAAAGCTTTTCGTCATCAAAGTTATTATCGTCTTCAACATCTTCGGTAATACTTTCATCTTCAATACCATCATCAGACAACATAACTTTATTTTTCTTATTTTTTACTCCGTTTTTATTGTTTCTGCGACCTAAAAATCGATTCCCACGGTGGCGAGGCTTATGTTGGTGATTTTCATTTTTATTTTCTTCCGTAACCTCATCTTCAGCTGATGTTTCAATAATTTCAGCTTCAATGTATAGGTTGTCGGAAGTTTCAATACCTTCAATATCGTTATTATCAGAAATGGATTCACTGTCATCTTCAAGATTTTTACACTCACAATGGCATTCGTTTTCCAAACAGCTACAAACACCATTTTCATCACGACATTGACAATTCTCATCACATCCGCAACCGCAAGCTTCTTTATCATCTTCAAGATTTTTACACTCACAATGGCATTCGTTTTCCAAACAGGTGCAAACACCATTTTCATCACGACATTGACAATTCTCATCACATCCGCAGTCACAAGACAAATAGTCTTTGTCATCAGATAAGCCGTTTTCATTATTTTCAGCCAATCTCAAAGCCTCAGCTTCTGCTTCTGCTTTCATACGAGCTTCATATTCGGCTCTTTTTTGCTCTCTCTCAATGCGTCTTCTTTCACGCTCTGCTTGACGTTCAAGTTGATATTGACGTTTACGTTCAATAATTTCATCAACTTCTTTTTCAACTTCCTGTTTTATTTCATCAGAAACATTATAATAGTCAGGATGAATTTCACCAAAAGCCAAAAAACCATGACGATTACCGCCGTAATCAATAAAGCAAGCTTGTAAAGAAGGTTCAATTCTTATAACTTTTGCCGTAAAGATATTACCTTTTATTTGTTTTCTGAAACTGGATTCAAATTCAACATCTTCAATCTTATTACCATCAACTATCACAACCCTGGTTTCTTCAGGTTGAGTGTCATCAATTAACATTCTTTTCATAACTGTTTAATTCCTATCTAATAATTATCGTCTACGTTATGTTGTTAAACGATACAAAATATATTACTTTTCTTGTTATACTTATCCGTAATTACAAACTTTTTTATTTAGTTACGTTCTTTTGTGCAAAAACAGTGTAAGTAAATATTTGTTTTTATTTAATTGTTTGAGCTTTGTTTGGTATGGTTCAAGGCTATCAATCTCTAGGCTATCAAACATTCAAGCAAGCCGTTGCCATTTCCAATATTGTTTAAAAACAAATATCAAAAAGACCATAATCGTTTTTTTTTAATATATCAAGTATTTTTTTGAATATACAACAAATTAATTTGTTTTTTAAGGTAGTTTAATTTTAAACAATAAAACCACAATAGAAATAACTTCTAACCTACCTAAAATCATAGCAAAAGATAGCAAATACTTCACAAAAGAGCTGAATTCTGCAAAATTTCCCCTAGGGCCTGTTGCTTCCGTTAAACCAATTCCCGAGTTGGTTACGCAAGCTGTAACAGCACCTATTGAGGTTTGAAAATCAACCCCCGTCAGACAAACTATAAGAGTTATAAAAAATATTGCGAAAATAAACCCTAAAACCAAAGCAAACACAGAGCTTATAATGTTATCTTCAATAAGTTTATCACCTGTTTTCATAACAACAACTTGGTTAGGCGATAAAGCTTTAATAGCATTTTTCTTAAAAAATCCTCCCACAACCTGCCATCTGAATATTTTTATAGACCCGGTTGTTGAACCGGTACAACCGCCGTGTAAATAAAATAAAAGAAATACAATAACCGCCCAATTTCCAAAATTTAAGAAATTATAAGAGGTTAGTCCTGTTGTTGTAATTGCAGATATTGTATTAAAAGATATATATCTGAAGCTCTTAAAAAAATCAGCATCATATTTCACGGTATAAAAAATACTCAATCCTAAAGTGTAAAAGAAAATAAGTTTCAGAAAAGTATTCACCTGAGGATTAGAGGTAAGAAAAGAAAAAGAACGTCTTTTGAAAGCTAAAATAAAATAAGTAATAGGAAGAGCGCCTATAATCATACCAATACCTATAATCAGCTCAATTTTGGTACTGTTAAAATATTCAATAGAATTATTTTTTGTTGAAAAACCTCCGGTTCCAAGCGTTGATATTGCGTGCACAACAGCATCAAACATATCCATACCTGCCAAATACAACAAAGTCGTGCATATAATATTTAAAAACAGATACATAAAAATAATATCTTTTGCCACATCTCTTACTCTTGGCAAAAATTTATCTTCCGTATCTGAATTTTCTTTATTAAATAAATCCATTCCGCCAATTCTTAAAAAAGGAAGCAAAGCAACGGCAAAAATAACAATACCAATTCCGCCGAGCCCGTTAAGCATTGCTCGCCAAAGCAAAATAGACTTAGGTTCTGCTTCAACATTTTTTATAATTGTAGCACCTGTTGCAGTAATACCTGATGTTGCTTCAAACAAAGCATCAACAAAACTGTTCATTGAGCCGTTATTATACATAGGAAGAGAGCATATAAAAGGCATTAAAAACCAACAAACAACCGTAATTAAATATCCCTGTAAAACAGATATTTTTTCAATTTTACCGTAATTGGAAAGAAACATCAATCCTCCCAAAAAAATAGAAGCAATACCGCTTTCAATAAAAACATAATCAAGTGTTTTGGTATAATAAAACATAGAAAAAGAGGGTATAAACATCATTATTCCCAAAACAAAAACGATAAAACCGTTAATCATAAATATTGGTTGCCACATTTTTTTTATCACTTACTGTTAGATTTGAACAAAAGATATTAAAAACACAAGAAATTTTCAATAACAACTAAAGCTTATCCACCATCAACTTACCAAATCACACTCCACCATATAAACAGAGATAATGCTTCAAATAAAGAAATTACAACAATACCTGCATTTCTGATACGTTTTGCCAAAAGCATAAAAGTTTTTCCCAAAATCATAGCCATAACCAAAGTAAATATGGCAATGTATCTGAAATCTTGATTGCAAGTATAAGGATGTTTAATCACAAAACAAATCAATCCGCCGATAATATTAAATGTAAGGAAAACAATAAAATAAGTTATAAAATCTTTTCTGTTTTTGATAACAATAAAGAAGAAACCAAAAATTACCATCAAGATAATTGCCTTATACAAATAAACAAATAAAATTATGAGATTAAGTATATCCCTTCCTCTATATGAAAAATTCCATTGTCCGAACAATGCAGTTTTGGTTAAAGTTTCCCAAAGGTTACTTTCATATCCACTATAAAACATATCTTCATAAAAAATAGCTTTTATAGGCGTAAATCTTTCAAAAAAAGAGTATTTTGCAATGCTTAAATGCTCTTGTGGCGGAACAAAATCATAATTTATATTCAAGACAAAATATTGATACAACGGCCAAATTAAAATTCCAATCAAGATAAGTAAGCTTATACTAAAAACTTCAATAAATGTTTTTTTATCTCTGTTTTTATATAATTTTTCCAAAAAAACAATTCCGACGCCACCCAATACTAAAATACCGGAAAATTTTGTTAAAAGGGCAAGTCCTACAAAAAGAGCTGTTTTTAGGGCATAAGAAAACTTTTCTTCTTTATAGTATAACAAAGAATAATAAATAACCAAACTTTGCCAAAACAATAAAAGTCCGTCATTATTAACAAATCCGGATATAGCAAAGTTTAAAGAGAAAAATAAAACAAACCCCAAACAACATAAATAAACACTTCCCTTAAAATCCAAGAGCTTTAGAATTTTTGAGACAACAACATAATATCCGAACATATAAGAAATAAATAAAATTTGAACAGCTTCGCTGACAATATTTCTTGTAAAACCAATCAGCTCTCCAAATCTAATTCCAACCGCTGTTAAGAAAAAATGTAAAATAGGATGATAAGACGAATAACTTGGTCTGGAAAGTAAAGGATTTTCTTTCCAAAACAAAAAATTATTTTCTAAAATATATTCAAAATAGTTATAACAAGAAGAAAAATCATATTGAATAACATTTATTTTAGTGGCGCTAACAAAAGAAAGATTAAAAAAAGATGCTATAAAAATTAAAATTTTAGCGTAGTTTTCATCATTTTTTTCAATCCCTAAAAAAAGCATTATCAAAAGCAATAAAATAAACTCAAAAAACAAATACATATCAGGAATAAAAAGATATGAAAGC
>JAFYWO010000150.1 GCA_017557925.1 Alphaproteobacteria bacterium
AGAGGTAGTAAGGATGAGAAAAATAATACCAAAGGCGGATTTTGGAATAGAATATTCGGCGGTAACGACGGAATGTAAGTTGGATTTTACTTTTTTTAACCAAATTACAGAACTTACACTATAAAAACGTGTATTTATATACATTATAAAAAATGGTATATGCTGATATTTTAGTAAGATAAAAGTATTTAATAGAATAGCCCTCAATTAAGAGGGCTTAATACTAATTTTGTTTTTTGCGGGGATGCTCTTTTAAGCCAATTAAAGCAGTAAAAAAAAGGAGAACAAATAGCACCATAAAAGTTATACTTACATTTTCACTAGGGTTTTCAAGTAATGGTTTACCAATGTATATGCCTAAGGCAATTTGTATATACATTATTATCAATACTGAAATTGACACTAAAGGAAAACCCTCTTTTATGTCATTAACTAAAAATTTTAATGAAGCGCCTGCCCCTAAAGAAAACACCGCCATAAATACAATACGCAGAATTTCAACCCACGTAAAAGAGAAAATTATTTCTCTTAAATCCTCAAAATAATTCATAGTATCAAAATAATTTAATGGTTTTATGTCAGTTTATTATCTTTTGTTTAAAAAGTAAATAAAAAATAAGCCCTCATAAAGAGGGCTTTAGTTAAAAACTTCAAACTATTTATGCTACAGCCTCTAAATCCAAAGATATTTCTCCTATAGAAAGCTCTGGAGCTACTTGGAACTCTAAAGCAGTCAGATTTAGGTTGCCTACATTGATTATATCTTCTATTCCTTCTTTTAGAACTTCTTGAAGCTCTAATGGGGCTGAAATTATAATCTTTGAAACAGCCGTTCTTTGTGATGTGTTTGCTGTTGTTTTGGCTTTTCTTATCTCTGAAGTGATTATTGATGCATTATCATATAATACACTGTTTGAAGCAGTTATTCCGGCAAAATCATCTTCTTTTTTCCAAGAAGTGTTATGCAATGAACCTGTTATATTACCCCACGGACGACATTGATAAACTTCTTCTGTTATGAAAGGACAGAACGGAGCAAATGCTTTTAGGAATGTATCTATTGTTTTCATCAAACTTGCCACCGCTGATGTATCTGTTGGAGAATATGCACGTTTTTTTACGATTTCTAAATAATAATCACAGAAGTCCCAAAAACGTTTTTCTATCAACTCTAAGGCAGATGCATAGTCGTGCGTTACAAAATTTGATGTTGCTTGTTGCATCATAGCTTCTATCTTGTTTAACCAAGATTTATCCATCGGGTTTGTAATGTGCGATTCATAATTGATAGAACCTTTTAAGGCGCTATTTTCTACCATTGAAAATACAAACTTGCTGGCGTTGAAGATTTTGTTTACAAGCTTTTTACCCTGAACCATAACTTGTTCGTCAAGAGCAGTGTCTATACCTAATCTTGCACGAGATGCCCAATAGCGAATAGGATCTGCGCCATAATTATCTATCAGATGTTGAGGAGTTACAACATTTCCTTTAGATTTTGACATTTTTTTACGATCAGGATCCAAAATAAAACCACTTATTAAAATCTCTTTCCAAGGAATTGTTTTGCTATGCATTACTGCTTTTGCTATAGTGTAGAATGCCCAAGTTCTGATAATATCGTGAGCTTGAGGACGAATATCAAAAGGAATCGTCAAAGCATCGTTATTTACAACATCAAGAGCTATTTGTGGAGTTAGTGCTGATGTTGCCCAAGTATCCATAACATCTTTATCGCCAATAAAGCCATTTGGACAACCACGCATGTCTTCGCTAAATCCTGTTGGAACGTCTGTCATAGGATCTACCGGTAATTGTGAACGTTCTGCAACAATCGGATTATTATAGTCAGGATTACCATAAGAATCCAGTTTGTACCATACAGGGAACGGAACACCAAAGAAACGTTGACGAGAAATACACCAATCTTGATTTAGGCCTTTAACCCATTCTTCGTAACGGTGTTGCATATATGATGGTTTCCATTTTATTTGGCGACCGGCTTCTATCATAGCTTCTTTTTTATCCAACAACTTAACAAACCATTGTCTTGATGTTACAAACTCTATTGGTTGGTTTCCTTTTTCGTAAAACTTAACCATGTGTGTTAAAGGACGTGGTTCATTAGCTAAAATTCCATTATCACGGAGCATATTTACCAATATCTCACGAGCTTTAGTTACTTTTTGACCTTTTAATTGACTATATACTTCGTTTGCTTTTTCCGGATTATTAGAAACAAACGCACCTTTACCAAATTCTACATCCATTAAACAACCATTGTGGCCAATGATTTGTTTTAAAGGAAGTCCAGATTGTTTCCACCAAGCAACGTCTGCTGCATCTCCGAAGGTGCAAACCATCATTATACCAGTTCCTTTATCCTTTTCAGCGTGTTCTGAAGGAACAATATCCACAGGTGTTTCAAACAATGGAACTATAGCCTTTTTGCCAAAGTATTTTTGATAACGCTCATCATCCGGATGTGCAACTATTGCGATACAAGCAGGCAAAAATTCCGGACGAGTTGTTGCTATTGTAATATAATCTTCTGTTCCTTCTACCTTAAACTTAATATCGTGGAAAAAGCCAGCTACTTCTTTATCTTCTATTTCTGCTTGAGCAACAGCTGATTGGAATGTTACATCCCACATTGTAGGAGATTCAACTGATGTTACATAACCCTTTTCATACAAATCTATGAAAGACTCTTGTGATACACGAATTGTCTTTGGTGAGATGGTTGAATATTTTATATTCCAGTCGTATGAATGACCTATATTCTTGAAAACACTCTCAAAAACGCCTTCATCAGATGCAATCAAAGTCTCACACGCTTCTATGAAATTTTTACGAGAGACTTCTTTTCTTGGAGATTTGTCATTTTCTATATGTTCAGGCTTAAAATTTGCATCATAAGGCACAGAAGGATTGCAAGCAATATTATAATAGTTTTGAACACGACGTTCTGTCGGCAAACCATTATCATCCCAACCAATCGGATACAACACTGTTTTACCAGACATACGCTGAAATCTAGCTACCACATCTGTTTGTGTATAGCTGAAAATGTGTCCGATATGCAAAGAACCTGACGCTGTAGGAGGAGGTGTATCAACGATAAATGTTTCTTCTCTTGTTTTTGTGTTATCGTAACGATAGACTTCTGTTGTTTCCCAAAAGTTTTTACAGTTATTTTCTATCTCTATAAGGTTTATCCTATTATCTAAGGTCTTTGTTTCTTTATATGACATATACGTTCTCCAAATTAAAATACCTAACGTTTATATTGTAAAAACCATTTGCTGTCAAGAAATTGTTTTATTTAAATACGTTATTTGCTCCAAATTTAAGAGTTTTATTTTATTATTCAGACCATAGGCATATCCTGTCAACTGTCCTTTTGAGCCTATAATTCTATGACAGGGAATTATTATCGGAATTGGATTTTTAGAAACCGCCTGTCCTATGGCTTGGGCTGATATTTTTGGAACTCCTCTTTGTTTGGCTATAATTTGAGCCAAATTTTTGTAGCTCATTGTTGTTCCGTAAGGAATTTCTTTAAGAGCTTCCCAAACTTGTTTTTGAAATAATGTGCCTTCCGGTGATAAAGGAATATCTTTAGCAGATACAGGTTTTTGACTAAAATAAGCATCTAACCATTTTTTAGTTTGAATAAGTACCGACGGAATATCACTTTGAATATTTTGAGGGTATAGTGTTGTTATAAAATTTATAGACAAAAGATGTGTTGAAGATGATAAAAGTTCTAACACATCTAATGGAGAATTATATAATGTTGTATACTGCTCAGACATAGCAAACTTTATATGATTATGGAATATATTTTCTATTATATTGAACAAGAAAAATCAACTTTAATTTTAAAATATTTTGCTTGAAAAATTAAGATTGATGCATAAAATCTTGATGAAGATACGGATAAAATGCCAAATTTCAGGAGAAAAAAGATGGAAAATAACAAGTTGACAGACAGAGTTTATTATATTGGTGTTAATGATAGAGATATTGATTTGTTTGAAGGACAATATGCTGTTCCTAATGGAATTTCTTATAACTCATACATTATTATAGATGAAAAAGTTGCAGTTATGGATACTGTTGATTTATGTAAATGCGATGAGTGGATGGATAATTTAGAAAAAACACTAAAAAACAGAGAACCTGATTATTTGGTTGTTTTACATCTTGAGCCTGACCACGCAGGAAGTATTGAGAAATTTTTAAATAAATACAAAAAAACTAAGGTCGTTTCTAACGCAAAAAGTTTTTTGATGTTGCCTCAATTTTTTGAAAAGTTAAATATTGAGGAAAGAAAAGTTGTTGTTGCTGAAGGCCAAAGTTTGAACCTGGGCACAAGTGAACTTGTGTTTGTTATGGCTCCTATGGTGCATTGGCCAGAAGTTATGGTTGCTTATGAAAAAAGTGAAAAGATATTATTTTCTGCAGATGGATTTGGCAAATTCGGTGCTCTTGATGTTGAGGAAGAATGGGATTGTGAAGCCAGACGTTATTATATTAACATTGTTGGAAAATATGGTAATCAGGTTCAAGCTTTACTTAAAAAGGCAAGTTCTCTTGATATTCAAAAGATTTTTCCTTTACACGGACCTATGTTGACTGAAAATTTAGCTCATTATATAAATAAATATGATATTTGGAGTAGTTACAGAGCTGAAGATGAAGGTGTATTTATTGCTTATACATCTATTTACGGTAATACAAAAAATGCTGCTTATAAACTAAAAGAAGCCTTAGAAAGAAAAGGTGTTAAAAAGGTTGCTATTGCGGACTTGGCTCGTGATGATATGGCTGAATGCGTAGAAGATGCTTTTCGTTATGACAGATTAGTTTTAGCTTGCCCGACATACGACGGCGGATTATTCCCTTTTATGGAAAGTTTTATTGCTCATTTGAAAGCTAAAAACTATCAAAACAGAACTGTTGGCTTTATTGAAAACGGAAGTTGGGCTCCTATTGCCGCTAAAAAAATGCGGGATGAGATGGAAGGACTGAAGAATATCAGATTTATTGATGAAAAGGTTACCATTAAATCAAGTGTGAAAGAAAGTGATGAAGGACAGTTTGAAAAATTAGCTGATGCACTTTTAAAATAAATATTGATTAGTTCTGTAATGAAATAAAGCCATTTTACAATGGCTTTATTTTTTGTCAGTTTTTATTTTTGTAAATTTGCATAAAAGTCCAAAAAAACAGAACAATATTAGCTATAGCGGAAGGATATGCCTGAACATAAAAATTATGAACAAACCACAAAAGCATATTAAAAGCCAATGACCAGCGCATTTGTTGTTCGTTTTTGGTTATATAAATACATACAGTATAGCTTGCTGAGGCAATTATTGGTAAAAGACCTATCATTGCAAGATTATTTGCATACAAACCAACGGTTATGCTGACCAATAAAAGAATATAAGTTATTTTTTTGGTTAGCATATTTTTATAAGAAAGAATATTTCGTATAAAACAGACAATACTGATAACTAAGGCTGAAAAAGCAGAAAGAGCTACATTTGCAACCATACCGAACAATGTATCTCCTATTTGCCAAAACATAAAATCTTTTTTACTTTTCTTTATTACGGATACAGCAATACATATTGCCGATAACAAAGAAAAAATATTGCCTATAACTAAATACGTATTCATTAAATTAACCTCTTTAGCTTTCTTTTACTAAAACAAATAAAAATGTAAATACTTTATTAAATTTAATCAAAACAAGTATACAATCTTGAAAAAATTATCATTTACTGAAAATTATGATAA
>JAFYWO010000151.1 GCA_017557925.1 Alphaproteobacteria bacterium
CACGAGGAGTTTCCCTCACTCGTCATCACGAGGAGCGAATGCTCCGTGGTGATCCATAAGTGGCGAGCCACATTAAATAAGCTTTATTGTTTTAGACTGGATTGCCACGCCTTCGGCTCGCAATGACGGGGGTGTGACAAAACTGCGGGTAGGTGAACGGTAATTTTTTTGCCAGGTTGTATTATATATTCTTTTTGGTGGGGATAAGTTTTAAGTTTTAGGTTGTGTTTTGGGTTTAAGAGGTTATAAATATTAGATATTTTAATAAAGGTATGGGTTGTGATAAGATGTTTAGTATTTCTGAATTTATAAAAATAAATAGAGTTTATTTTATTTGGATAGTTTTTTTTGGTTTGTTGTATCTGTTTCGTGATATGTTCGGCTTGGTATTTATAACTTTTATTATGTGCTTTGTTGTATCAAGTGTAGCGCATAAATTAAGACGTAAATACAGACTTAACAGAAGAATGGTGGTTGTTTGTTTTTATATTTTGTTTTTGTTAGGGGTTATTGGATTTTTAAAATATATTCCTCCTATTCTTTTGTCTGAAACAATTAGTTTTACGGAACAATTACCGAGAAGTATTCAGTCTGTTAAAGAATGGGCTGATTCTGAATTTAAGGATAATGAATTTATTGCACCTATGCTTAATCAAATAGAAGGGGCTATGTTACCGGAAAAATCAGTTGTTGGTGCTTGGAATGTTTTGCGTGGAGTTTTAGAGGCAGGTATTCATTATATTGGTTGGTTTTTCTTGGCTATGTTGTTTAGCTTTTTGATTTTGTTTGATTTACCTAAATTGTCTAAAGGAGTTAGGCAGTTAAGGTATACTAAATTACAAGAAACATATCACGAAACAGCAGACAGTATTATGCTTTTTGCCAGAGTTGTCGGTGAGAATTTTAGAGCACAACTTATTATTTCTCTTATTAATACGATATTGACGGCTGTTTGTCTTTGTATCTTAAAGGTAAAAGCAGTAGCATTATTATCTACCATTGTTTTTATGTGTGGTTTGATACCGGTGCTCGGTATGTGGATTTCGTCTGCTCCTATTATCGTTATGGCTATTAACAGTGGTGGTGTAGAATTGGGACTTTGGGCTTTATTGATGATTATTGTTATTCATCTTATAGAAGCTTATATCTTAAATCCTCGTATTGTATCAAGTGTTATGCATATAAATCCGGTTATGACACTTATTATACTTTATATCGCACACGGTGTAATAGGGATGTGGGGTATGTTGTTAGGAGTTCCTATTGCAGTTTATATTTATAGGAAAATTTCTATTTCTGATAAATAAGATTAAAGCCCCAATATGTGGGGCTTTAATCTTATTTATAATGTTTTTGATGAAATATATTTTTTTATTATCTAAGATATAAATATTGACAAAATAGACAATGTGAGGTATTTTTTCTTTAGATTAAATAGGAAAAGCAAAAATGAATATTGAAGAACATATTGAAATTTTAAGAGAAAAACATAAAGGTAAAAGTTTTAATTTGTTGGCAGAAAGATGCGAAATCTCAGAAGATGCACCGTTTCGGATAAAAAAAGCTGATGATATAAAAAGAGATGAAGTGGTTGTTTTATGTTTAGCCGGAGCAGGCGGTAACAAGATACATTTGCGTGCTTATAACTCTATGCTCAAGCAAGTTGATAAGTTTATAAAAAAAGAGTGTGGAAATGAGCCTAGAGTTGTTATGGCTTGCTGTGAGTTTGGAGATTTTTATAACGATAGGCTGGCCAGAAAGGCAATGCATTATTCGGTTATTTGGCCTAAACATTATGAAGAATTAAAGAAAAGTGTAAATGAAAA
>JAFYWO010000152.1 GCA_017557925.1 Alphaproteobacteria bacterium
AAAAAAAAATAAAAAAAATGCTTGCATTTATATTTTTTGTCAGTTATATATGTTCTTGTTCTGTTGGGGGCGTAGTTCAGTTGGTTAGAATACATGCCTGTCACGCATGGGGTCGCGAGTTCGAGCCTCGTCGCTCCCGCCATTAGAACAAAAGGCACTCTTAGAAGTGCTTTTTTTTTATTTTCAAACATTTTAATTAACATTCACTTTTGATACAAACATACAGCACTAATAATTAGCTTAGACATCTTTATATGATTACACATAAAAACCTCTATACAACAGCATAGAGGACTTTTTAGCACACAAATAATTTATGCGTTTATAAACCTTTTGAGTATCTTCAATAATCTTATAAAACTTTTTCCTCATTAAACCTAAAATCAAGAGTAACTATCATATAAAATATGTTTTTAAAACATTTATAAATTTTCATTAGTTACCCTATCTTTACAAGCCTAAAATATAACAGTAACAATCCATCAATTACCTTAATAAAACCACATATTCCTCAAACCTGTCAAAAAATTTATTTTACCATATCATTCTTATAAGAATTAAATTCATAAAAATTGTTTATTTTTTCAAAGAAAATATCTATCTCCTCATTATTTGTTTTTAACAAGAAATATGGATAAATATTATAGCTTTTCAACAATAAGAAAAAGTCGTTGAAAATCTCTTTGGGAAATTTCGCTCCTGTTATTTCGCAATATAAAAAACGCAAAATTTCCTCAATATCATCTCCAGTCAGGTCGACACCCATTAGTTCAGGTGTAACCGGACAATTATTGTAAAATCTTAATGCATTAACATAAAGTGTAGATGAGGCGTTATATAAACGTTGAAATATTTCCTGATAAATATACTGATCATCAATCACATATGAAATAAGGTTGCTATGTATATAATCGTTCAACTTCTCAATACGCTTAATTTGATTGATACTATTTTCTGATTTAGATATATTCATTTCATAATCCTTCCATTCTAGTTGCATAAACTTTATTACACACAACCTTATAAACTAATAATATTTAAATATCAATAATTTTCTTTTTTTATTTGATTTATTTATAATTTAAACATCAAATTAAATAACTTTATATATATTTTACTTATTATTTATGAATAAAAAAGGATATTTAAAACATTTTCTAAAAAACAGAATCGGAAGTTTTTAATATTTCAAGTATAAAAAAACATTTTTAGCCACCGATTCTCTAAATAATTATAACATATTATATCAGTTAACTTCTTTTCTGACAACCACAGTGAAGAAAGAATAGAAATAGCTCTTAACAATCTAATAAAATAAAAAAACTATTATTTGCTTATTTATAGGTTATCATATTTAAAAGCAGGACTTGACCCTCAAACAAGTCAAGAGATAGCTGAAAAAGTTACTCAATCCCCTGATAGAGTTCTTGAAGATGTTATTGATATTATGAACAATGAGGATATAGAAACTCCATCTAAAGAACAGATTGAAGAACTAAAGAATGATTACTTTGAGGCTATTAGTTCTTATGGAGAAATAGCCGAAGATGTTCTTGTTGCTAATGAGGAGCTTAAAAACCTTATTCAAACAAGAGGCGGTAAGTCAGAAGATGAAGCAAAAGAAATTGCTCACAAATACGGGCTTATGGTAGCTAAAGATTTTCAAATAGCTAAAGACAACGGTTATGAAGGTAGTTTTAACGAGTTTAAGAATGAACATTATAAACTAAACGGTATAACAGACTTTAGTAACGATACTGCGCCTGTAAACGAAAATATCAAAGAAACAAGCATAGAAGAACAAGAGGATATTTGGAAAGAAGTTGAACGTGAAAAGGCTGTTCAACTACAAGAAGGTATTGATAGGTATATGGAAGAAAGCCAACCGGCTAAGTTGTATTCTTTTGGCGGAGAAAATGCTGAAGGCGGTAAAGTTTTAAATAATTTGAACACAGCTAAAGCTTTATTTGAAGAAGGTGTTGATAATGAAGAAATTCGTCAACAAACAGGGTGGTTTAAAGGTGTTGACAATAAATGGCGTTTTGAAATCAATGATGAAAAAGCAGAATTTAATAAAGGATATAACCCTGATGAATGGAAAAAAAATGGAGTTGTATTTAATGGTCTAAACTTTAGCTTAGGCAAAATACTTAAACACGATGAATTATACGAAGTTTATCCTTGGTTAAGACATATTACCGTTCAATACACTTCTAGGATGGATGAGCTGGGAGGTTTGGATAATGGATATAGAACTATTTATTTAAATAGTAAGCAAAATGCAGACGAACTAAAATCTGTTTTAATGCACGAAATACAACATTTAATTCAAAGAAGAGAAGATTTTGCAAGAGGTGGTTCTCCTTATGAATTTGCATCTAAAGAATATTTAGATAAAGAAGTTGATAGAACAAAATCTCGTCTTGATAAAGCGAAAGAGGCTTTGGCTGTTGCTGATGATTTGGGTTATGATGATAGTGCTTTATATGATGGGTTTACTATTTTGGAATATAAAACTAATTTACCATTATATGAGAGTTCTTATAATGAAGCTGTAAAAGATAGAGAAAACTACGTTGCAGAACCTTTTGAAGCATATCAAAGATTAGGTGGAGAAACAGAAGCTCGTAATGTTCAATCTCGTTTAAAATTAACAGATGAAGAAAGACGAAACACTCCTATTGAAGAAACACAAGATATAAAAAACGAAGATTTAATTATAAAATTTTCAAGCGGAAGAGAGTTTGCATATAATGCAGGTGTGACAAAAAAGACAATTCAAAAAGCTCGTGAAGTAAAATCTGCTTTACAAAAGATTGCTAATGGTTCTGAAGAGGAAACAGTTGTAAATCTTAGAGATGATTTAGAGCAATTTGGTGGAACTAATGATGTTACTTTTATTTATGGTAACGATAAAAAAGGTATATACCATATTGCCGAAGTTCACGGAATTAAAACTCTATTAAGGGTTTTTGATACTGTTATAGATGGTAGTGTTGCGAGATTTGTTAAAAACAAAAAAACAGTAATTTTAGAAAAAAATGGAATAGAAGCTGTTTTGTCTTTAGATGAAAACGGAAATAAAAAGACGTGGTTACTAACTGGGTGGAATACAAAAATAAGTCCAGATGAAGAAAGGGAGTTTCGTGCAACCCTTAAATCTACGCAAGAAGAGCCTACATTTAGTCGTCAAATCTTGGGAGCTGAACTTTCTAATTTGAATATAACACCTTCTGACGAAGATGTCAATACTAAACTTTATTCTAGGGAAGAAGGTTCTGAACGTCCTTATTCAAATAGGCAATTAGATAGAATGTTGGATAATGCTGAAGAAAATAAGGAAGCTCTTATTGATTTATACTATA
>JAFYWO010000153.1 GCA_017557925.1 Alphaproteobacteria bacterium
AGAAAAGAAATATCAAAACATCAAAAAAGAACTTATAGAGTTAATGAGCTCAATCCACCTAAATTCTCAACGCATAGAAGAGTTGGTTGAACAATTAAACGACCTAAACCGTCGTCTCATGACTGTAGAAGGTAAATTGATGCGTTTAGCTCTTGCCTCTAAAGTTAAACGTGAAGACTTCTTGATTGCTTATCAACATTCGGAATTAGATCCTCATTGGGTAGAAAAATTAGAAGAATTAAAAGATAAACATTGGTCTTTATTTGTTAACAACAACAGAGAAGAAATTACAGAACTTCGTAACTCACTTGCAGAAATGAGTAAAGAATGCGGTCTTCCGATTGCTGAATATCGTAAAATGGTTGACACCATCAAACGAGGAGAACGTGAAGCTGAACGTGCTAAAAAAGAGATGATAGAAGCAAACCTTCGTTTAGTAATCTCAATATCTAAAAAATATACCAACCGTGGTATGCAATTTTTGGATTTAATTCAAGAAGGCAACATTGGTTTAATGAAAGCTGTAGATAAATTTGAATATCGTCGTGGCTACAAATTTTCCACATATGCAACCTGGTGGATACGTCAAGCGATTACTCGTTCTATAGCAGACCAAGCTCGCACAATCCGTATTCCGGTTCACATGATAGAAACAATTAACAAGCTTGTTCGCACCTCTCGTCAAATGATGATAGAAACCGGACGTGAACCGATACCTGAGGAATTAGCAAAACGTTTATCTATGCCGGTAGATAAAATCCGTAAAGTGATGAAAATTGCTAAAGAACCAGTTAGCCTCGAAGCTCCTGTCGGTGATGAAGAAGATTCATCTTTGGGTGATTTTATTGCAGATGAAAATGCACTACAACCTGTAGATTCTGCAATTCACACAAATTTGAAAGAAACTTGCACCAGCATCTTATCTTCATTAACTGCAAGAGAAGAACGTGTATTAAGAATGCGTTTCGGTATTGGAATGAGCACCGACCACACATTAGAAGAAGTTGGTCAACAATTCAACGTAACACGTGAACGTATTCGTCAGATTGAGGCAAAAGCTTTAAGAAAGTTAAAGCACCCAAGCAGAAGCAAACGTCTACGTTCTTTCTTAGACCAATAAAAAAGAGGGATTTATCCCTCTTTTTTTTAACAAAAAAAATCCCCTTTCAATATGTTATAAACATAAGAAAGGGGAGCAACCAATAATCGTTTAACTATTTGAAACATTAAAATTGCTTAAAGCATTTTTAATAATATTCAAATATTCTTAAATCTTGCAACCGTTGTTAACGGAAAAAACCTGTTCAACAAAAACCTTAAAACCATCATAATTTTTGCTATCACACAACTTAAAAGAAGAAAGTTCTCTACAAACATCCTCCATTTTAGGATAATGATTGACTTTAATGTCTACAAAGAAACCAATTACTGTCTGAAAAATATCAACAGTTTTATTTTCTTTCACAACATTAAGAATATCATCTACAATCATTTTGATGATTTCTTGTTTACACTCCTTGCTACCCACATAATTATCCTTGATTAAAGATAAAACAGTAACAGAGGTTTCAGGATTTATAAACTTAAAAAATTTTCGCATACGCATATAATCATCTACACTCAGGTCAAAACCCTTTGCAAGCATTTCAGAAAAAATTCGCATAAACGAAACCTTAAGATTTTTAATCAAGTTATCGTCAAAACCAACACCTTCGCACCAGTTAAACAAATAAGTTAGTTTGTGAACATAACCATTCTCCATAAGATAAATAGCAAAATCTATTTCATCATTACTATATTCCAACTTATCTAAGACACTTCCATAATTCTCATTAAAATTGAGTCTTCCTTTCAACTCTTTAATGGAATCAGGAAATAACGATACAAAAGTGCATACATCATTTGCTGCAAGATTAACATTTGAATTCAGCAATTTTTCTTTCAGGTAACCCAAAATCAAACTGATTTCTTCATCTTTAATTGCACAATCACCTTTTTTTTGAACTGTTTTGGCTCTTTTCATCAAATCAACCAAAAATCCTGCGAAAGTTAATCTTAATTCTGTTTTCAATTCTGTATTTGCAACAAACTCAACAGCCTTTTTAACTTCCTCATAACAACGAAACTTTCCGTCATTATAAATATAAGAAGAGAATGCAAACAAAAGATATGCCCCTTCAAAAACCATAATACTGTTATCGTTTTTCATATCTTCAAAGATAGATAAAGGATGACCGTAAAAAGGTTTCAAAATAAAATGAGGAACTTCTTTACCCTCATAAAAATCAGCTACAAACTGCTGATACTTTTCAAATTCTTTCATATTACCATAATTTTTAGTTATATCTATATTTTGTCACAGAAACTATATCAAATATATAAATTTATGTCAACATATAATCCTTATTCTAAACCAAATAA
This sequence comes from Alphaproteobacteria bacterium, assembly GCA_017557925.1. Classification (GTDB taxonomy): domain Bacteria; phylum Pseudomonadota; class Alphaproteobacteria; order RF32; family CAG-239; genus CAG-267. Next base: position 2,422 of record JAFYWO010000153.1, read on the forward strand.
TCTTTTAAAACAAAAAAAATCCTCTTTAAGTTTTTAACTTAAAGAGGATATACTACATATTTAAAACAAATTATATCAACTTATTTCCAAACACCGGTTCTAATCACTTCCGCAATACGTTCAGCTCTTTTAGGAGTTTGTTTCGCATATAAAGAACAAAGACAAGCCTTATGTGCTTTCTCAAAATCTTTTGCCTCAATAGCCTTCCTCATATTACGAAATTTTGCCACTCCCTTATATCCGAGTTGGAAACACATATCCACCAACGCATATTTCCTGTCATAATTTAATTCATCAAAACCCTTAAATAATTTTTTAGCCTCCCCATAAGCTCTTTTAATATCATTTCGTAACAACATTTTTGCACCATTTATAGTAATCCCTCGCATATAATCTCCCAAAGCTCTTTTTTCTTCTGCATTTAAAGGATTATCCTCTAAATTTCTCCCCACACCAATAGTCAACTTTCCTAAAGGACATTTATAAGGCATCAACACCATTCCTTCGTGTTCAACAAGCCTATCAATCCAAATATTCATATCAAAACTCATTATTATCTCCCTATTCCTAAATTTAAAAATAAAAAAAGAGAGCAAATGCTCTCTATTATAAAAAAAAATATATACGCTTAAATATAAAAAATAACCCACTGGACTAGCCGGCGGTTTTCTTAATACAAAAAAAACGCCTCCGATTGGAAGCGTTTATAATTGGTGATCCCAAGGGGAATCGAACCCCTGTTGCAAGAATGAAAATCTTGAGTCCTAACCTCTAGACGATGGGACCATCATCACAACAAGGACATTTATAAATAAAAAAAATAATAAGTCAATAGATAATTTTCATTTTTTTTCATATTTATTAAATTTTTTTTATGTCCTTTACATAAATCGCCTAATAATAATAACTTAACAAGATAAAATATTTATTATCCTAATTCCTATTTATTATATTTTTCATCAAATCAATAGTCCCATCTTGTAAAACTTCAACATCACTTGCTTCATTTTTTATTTTATTTTCAATAACTTCTATCTCATTTTTTACATCATTAAGCGATTCGTTATTTTTTACTTCCTCTTTAAGCTTTTTTATTTCAGCTTCAACAATATCTTCTTTCAAAGAAGCATCTTCCAAAATATCATCATTTGTATGAATTACAATTTCCTCTCTGCCTCCCTCAAGTTTTTTAATTGAAACAACCATACTTTCAATTTTTAAAACCTCATCTTTAACTTCTTCTTTAGGAAGAACTTTCTCCTTAACCTCAACAACAGGCTCTTTTACTTCTTTAACAGCCT